>CAJWKH010000048.1 GCA_913042085.1 uncultured Gammaproteobacteria bacterium
CTCGTCTCTCAACCTTGGCAAGGTTGCGTAATACCACTATACCAATCTCGCTAAATCAGAACGAAGCATTATAGACGATTTCTTTTAAGTATCGATTCCTTATTAGCTGAAGGTCTCTCTAAGGATATTCTTCTGCACTTTACCCATCGCATTTCTTGGCAGTTGGTCAATAAACTTTACTTCTTTCGGTGCTTTAAACCCTGCCAATTGATCTTTTATTTCAGAAATTACCTCTTTTTCATCGAGCGTCGCTTTTTCTTCAGAAACTATAATTGCCACCACCCTTTCTCCTAGGTCTTCATCACTAAGACCAATAACTGCTGATTCAAGGACTCCTTCTATTTTATCAATTAAAGATTCGATCTCTTTGGGATAAACGTTTAAGCCGCCTGAAATGATCATATCTTTCGATCGCCCTATGATGCTGATATATCCGTCTTTATCAATCAGACCTTTATCTCCAGTGTTAAAGAACCCGTCTTCAGAAAAATCTTCTTTAGTTTTTTCAGGCATTTCCCAATAGCCTTTAAAAACATTTGGCCCTTTAACTTGAAGATTTCCAATCTCTCCTTGCGGAAGTGCGTTATTTTCTTCATCAACCACCCTAACTTGCACATCATCAAGAGGCAGACCTACGGTTCCTGGCTTTCTATCGCCTTTTAAAGGGTTGGAAGTATTCATGTTGGTTTCAGTCATTCCATACCTTTCCAAAATTAGATGCTTTGTTCTTTGATAAAATTCGTTAAAAGTCTCGTCTAATAATGGTGCGGAACCTGAAATGAATAATCTCATTTGTTTGGTTAGTTCTGAGTCTAGGGCATCACTTTTTAATAGCCTCGTGTAATAGGTTGGAACTCCCATCATGACTGTACACTCAGGTATAGATTTCAGCACTGCATCTACATCAAAAGACTCGAGCCATTTTAATTTTGAACCTGTCATTAAAACGCAACCCAATGCCACAAAAAGACCGTGCACATGATAAATCGGCAAGGCGTGCAACAAACAATCAGATTCTTGAAAACCCCAAGCTTTTACTAGACTTTCTGCATTTGATGATATGTTACCGTGAGAAAGCATAATACCCTTTGGTTTGCCCGTGGTTCCTGAAGAGTAAAGCAAGGCAGCAGTATCATCTTCTGAGCAATCTACCGTAAGAAAGTTATCATCCTGGGCGTAAATGTTTGAAAAACTGCCACCTCCATCATTATTTAAAATAAATAAATGATCGATACTATGATCAAGGTTTAAATCACTAATACTAGAAATAGTTTCTTCATTAGAAATAAATAACGAAGGTTTGGCATCATCTAAAAAATAACTTAATTCCTTTTCTTTATAAGCTGGATTAAGGGGGTGAAAAATAATATTAGATCTAATGCAAGCAAGGTATAAGTAAACCATTTCAACGCATTTATCTACTTGGACGGTAACTCGATCTCCTGCAGACAATCCAAGTTCTTTCAGTCCATTGGCTAGCTTGGCTGTTTCACAGTCAAGTTCTCTGTAGGTAATCTTTAATCCTTTATCATCATAGAGGAACTGGCCTTCGAGGTTATTCTCGAAACCTTCTTTATAACTAGTATAAAGATTGCCTTTAGCGGTCATTTTATTTACCTAGAAGTTTGCCCGTCGTCTATCTTTATGCAGGTGCCCGTAACGCACTCTGAAGATGGTGAAACTAAAAAGAGCAATGTTGAGTCCATTTGCTCTGGTACGCATATTCTCTTTCTCGGAAGGGTTTGACTCACATCCCCTATTCTCTCTAGCATTCCATCTAACATCTCTGAAGAAAACATACCCGGAGCTATAGCGTTCACATTAATATGGTGCTTAGCCCACTCCACTGACAAAGCTTCGGTCATTCTTACAATCGCTGCTTTGGTAGTTGAGTACAAGACTGCAGCTGAATTCGGCGTGGTGTTAAATGCTGCCAATGAGGAAATATTAACCATCCTTCCAGGTTCTTTTTTTTCTATTAGCTTTCTGGCTACCTCATTTGATAACAAATAGGGCCCTACTAGGTTAGTGTCTATCACGCCGTCAATTAATTCATCGCTTTGTTTTATTGCCCATTGAGCATCAACCATGCCAGCGTTATTGACGAGTGTGTTAATGGTGCCCAAATCTTCTTCAACTTTTTTCACGGCCGCACGAATACTATCTCTATCAACCATGTCTATAGGTACTACCATGCACTCTCCGCCATCTGATTTAATCTCTTCGGCTAAACTTTCAAGCTTTTCCACTCTTCTTGCTGATAAAGCTACTTTTGCTCCGCACTTAGCAAGGACTTTTGAAAATCTATAGCCTAAACCAGATGAAGCTCCTGTCACCAGTGCGACTTGATTAGATAAATCCACAGAAAAGTTTGGTGTTTCAAATTCACTCATTGTTTTTCCTCTTATTATTTGAAGGGATAATTTATAACTAGTAAATCAAGAAATCCACACTAATCAATATTTAATTACCTTAATGTATAATTAATGCAAGAGGTAAATTATGAATACAAAAAATCCTACATCTAAGCCCACCAGGAAAGAGGCTGAAGATGCAGTTAAAACCTTAATCTCTTGGGCAGGAGACGACCCAACGAGAGAAGGACTCATTGAAACGCCAAAAAGAGTGGTTAAATCTTATGAAGAATTTTATGAAGGTTATGGTCAAGACCCAGAGGAAATTCTTTCTAAGGTTTTTGAAGAAATTGAAGGTTATGATGAGATGGTCCTAGTAAAGGATATTTTGCTTGAATCTCACTGTGAACATCACATGGTTCCTATTCTAGGAAAAGCCCACGTGGCTTATTTACCTGACAAGAGAGTTGTGGGTTTAAGCAAACTAGCGAGAGTAGTAGATTTATTTTCCAAACGACTGCAGACCCAAGAAACAATGACTGCACAAATAGCAGACACCATAAATAACGTTCTGAAACCTAAAGGTGTGGCGGTTGTTATAGACGCAGAACATCAGTGCATGAGCAGCAGAGGTGTATCAAAGAAAGGAACAAGTACTGTTACCAGTACAATGCTTGGTGCATTTAGAGACAATCAAAAGTCGAGAATGGAGTTCATGAACCTAATTGCCCTATAAGATACAGGTAACAATCTATTTATTTTTTATAATGAACTTTTTTAGGACTTAGATTAGTATTTAGAGCGAAATTGAGGAAAATATATGTCAGCTGAACCAAGTACCATTAACTTTGATCCTGATGAACTAGGAAAGAAGTATAGGTTAGAGAGAGATAAACGTTTAAGGCAGGATGGTAATGAGCAATACCAAGAAGTTTCTGGTGAGTTCTCTTATTTCGTTGAAGATCCCTATTTAGATGAAGAAATTGAAAGAGAACCTTTAGAAGATGAAGTAGAAGTTTTAATCGTCGGTGGAGGATTCGGAGGAATGCTTGCTGCAGCTAGATTGAGAGAAGCTGGAATTGATGATTTTAGGATAATTGAGAAAGGAGGCGATTTTGGTGGGACTTGGTACTGGAACAGGTACCCTGGCGCTTCATGCGATATAGAAGCATACATATATTTCCCTTTATTAGAAGAGACAGGATTTATACCAAAACAAAAATACACCAATGCAGCTGAAACCCTAGAGTATTGCCATATTATCTGTGATAAATACAAGTTGTACGACAACGCATGTTTGCAAACTGAAGTTCAAGCAACTGTTTGGAATGAAGATGAAGGAAGGTGGCTAGTTACAACAAATAGAGGTGACAAAATAAGAGCTAGATATGTTGTCCACTCAAATGGTCCATTAAACAGACCTAAACTTCCTGCCATTAAAGGCATTAACGATTACAAAGGACACACTTTTCATACCAGTCGTTGGGATTATGCTTATACAGGAGGAGATACCAGTGGCAATCTGTCAAATCTAAAAGATAAGAGAGTGGCTGTAATAGGTACAGGTGCTACCGCTGTCCAATGCGTTCCTCACCTAGGCGCTGCAGCAGAAACTTTGTTTGTATTTCAAAGAACGCCCTCTTCTGTCGACGTAAGAAATAATAAAGCTACTGATCCGGAGTGGATATCGACACAAGAGCCAGGATGGCATAACGAAAGAAGAAATAATTTTGAAACTCTCCTTACAGGCGGAAGAGTAAAAAAAGATCTTGTGGCAGATGGTTGGACGGAGGCATTTCGTTTACTTTTTGGAACCTTAAGAAACAAAGCTCCTTCTAAAATGAAAATGTTTTCTTGGGCTGCTACCTCAGTTTTTTCTCCAGAAATGTATAAATCGGGTTTTAAAGACTACATGACGAAGAAAGCTACCGACTACATGGATTTAGCCAATGCTATGCAAATGGCGGATTATCAAAAGATGGAAATGGTACGAGCTCGTGCAGAAGAGATTGTTAAAGACAAAGAAACTGCTGAATCTCTTAAACCTTACTACAATCAATTTTGTAAAAGACCTTGCTTCCATGATGAATATCTTCCGACTTACAACAGAGATAATGTGCATTTAATTGATACAGACGGCAAAGGTCTAGAAGAAATTTCTGAAAAGGGCATTATTTTTAATGGAGTGGAATACGAAGTTGATTGCATAATCTTTGCTACAGGCTTTGAAGTAGGAACTGATTACAGCAGAAGAGCCGGATATCAAATACATGGCGTTGATGGAATGACTGTTTCGGAGAAATGGGGAAATGGTTTAGCAACTTTTCATGGCATGCACTCTAAAGGGTTTCCTAATTGTTTCTTTTTTGGACCAGCCCAGTCTGGATTTACAGCTACCTACACCTACTCTTTAGATGAACAAAGTATTCATTTAGCTCATATACTTGAAGAAGCTAAAAAAAAGGGGGCAACAAGAATAGAAGCTTCTAAAGAAGCTGAAGAAGGTTGGATTAAAACAATTATTGAAAAAGCTCGATTAACGGCTTCTTTCCAAGAAAACTGCACACCTGGTTATTACAACAACGAGGGTAAGATTAATCAAACTCCTCAAAACAATACCTACGGCGGTGGTCCAATTGAGTTTTTCTCTCTTATGAGGAAGTGGAGATCTAAAGGCAAATTAGAAGGGCTAGAGCTTAATTAATTGTACAATTTAGAAATCCTTGAGAGTCCTTTATCCTTAATAGACCTAGAGGCTATCAGGACTATAAACCAAGAGAATATACCTGAAGTAAGCGATATTGAATCCCTTGAAAGACTGCAACAATTAATAGATTGGAGTAGTCATATCATTGTTGTTAGAAATGATGAAGTTGCAGGTTTCATAATATTAATGAGAGAAGGTCAAACTTATGAATCTTTAAATTATGATTTCTTTAACAAGAAAGATGAACCCTTCCTGTATGTAGATCGTATTGCCATCCAAGAGAATTACCAAAGAAAAGGTCTAGGTAAGTTAATCTACGATAAAGTTATAGAAATTGGAAAAGAGCTTGATGTAAATGTGACTTGTGAAGTGAATACCGTTCCTAGAAATACACCTTCATTAGCATTTCATGCAGGTTTCGGATTTGAAGAAGTAGGCACAAAAGACTATGACGATCATAGTGTCGTCTACTTAACTAAGTTTCTTCGTTCTTAAAGAAATTAACTAGCCCTACCCCTGCTAATATTAGAATGCAGCCAGATATCATGGTTAATGTGATGAGTTCGTTTAAGAATATGTTTGCCCATAACATTCCCGTTACAGGAACAATGAGCACCACGGTAGAAGCTTTAATGGGTCCAACTCTTTTAATTAGAACAACAAAGCACATATAGGCCAGTCCAGTACATAAAGATCCCAGCAAACCTACACTCAGTAAAACTTCTTTAGGTTGATTTAAATCTATTCCGTTCCCAAAAAAAACAAAAGGGAATGTGATGATTGTTGCTATCAATAAAGTAATAGAGGCCAGGTAAGTTGGCTCTATCTCTTTGGTTTTAAATATAAAATTAGAACTGAATGCGTACAAAAAAGAAGCTAATAAACACAGAATGATAGCCAAAAGAGAGAATTCAATAGACTCATAGCCCACAAAAACGATAAGACCTATCATGCCTATAAAGATTCCAAGTAATTGAATCCAATTTGAACTCAACTTGAGCCATAAGGTTGCAATAATAAAAGAAAATAAAGGTGTAGTGCCATTCAGTACAGACATGGTTCCTGCATTTAAATCCAATGCAGCTTTAGAAAAAAGATAAAAAGGTATGGCTGCATTAAAAAAAGACAAGAATAGAATAGGAAGAAGATCCTCTTTAATATTCTGTAGATGTTCTCTTTTGATGAATATTGGAGCTAGAATTGTTGAGGCAATAAATAAACGATAAAAAACTAAATTAATAGGGCCCACTGCTGGAGCAGAAACTTTTATAAACATAAAAGAAGATCCCCAAGCTATTCCAATAGCCAAGATCAAAGACCAGTCTATAACTGCACTTTTTTTCATTATTGAGGATGTTTATAGACTAATAAGGTCTATCTCCAATTATCGTTACCCTTTCAACTTTTCTTATATTTGGCCAATAATCTGAAGCGGCATAATGTTGACAAGCTCTATTGTCCCAAAAGGCGATAGAGTTATTTTCCCAACTAAATCTGCATTGATATTCTGGAATTGAAGCTCGCGAGTAGAGAAATTCAAGCATAGAATCTGAATCTTCTTTTTTCCATCCTTTAATATATTGAGTGAATGCTCTATTTACATAAATAACTTTATTTTTGGTGTCTGGATGAGTCCTAATCACAGGATGTTCAGGCATAGGATACTTTTCATTAAAAGCCTCTATTTCCTCTTGAGACTTCCCATCTTTTATCAGTCTAAGTCTAAATCCGGCAAAATCGTGAACAGCTATAGCTCCTTCTAGCTTATCTTTAATATCATCATTTAAATCATCATAAGCCGCATACATATCTGCAAATAATGTATCTCCACCATGTTCTGGTTTTTCTATCATTCTTAGAACAGATCCAAGAGAAGGCTCTTTTCTCCAAGTTACATCTGAATGCCATGTATTTTCTCTACCAGGGCTCTTCTCGTTATGAGTTATTTTTAATACTTCAGGAAAACTCTCCTTATGAGGAGCAAAGGGATGAACCTCGAGATCTCCAAAATTATTTGAAAAGTCTAAGTGTTCCTCAGTTGTTAAGTCCTGATCTCTAAAGAAAATAACCTTATAAACCAATAAAGCTTCATAAATTAGATCTTTCATTTCTTTGGTCAAAGACTTAGACAAGTCTATTCCCAGAATCTCACCTCCAATAGTTGGACTTAATCTATTAACTTCAAACGGAAGGTCTTTGGATTCAAATTCATCTGGGGTAAATTTACTCATAATTATTAAGATACGTTTCTTTCTTTTCCTTCCCAATAAGGTGCCCGTAAGTCCTTTCTAAGTATCTTTCCAGAAGGGTTTCTGGGCAGTTCATTTATATGATCTACAGTCTTGGGGCATTTGTATCCAGCTATCTGAGTTTTCACATACGAGATCACCTCATCTTCGCTTAGTTTTTCGCCTTCAACTTGGACGATAAATGCTTTGGTAGCCTCTCCCCACTTGTCATCAGGTATGCCTACAACAGCAGCATCAGCAATATTTGGATGGCTTACTAAAGCATTCTCAACTTCTGCTGGATAGATGTTCTCACCACCTGAAACAATCATGTCTTTTACGCGGTCATGTATATACAAAAATCCTTCATCATCAAAATAACCTACATCCCCTGAATAGAACCAGCCGTCTTTAATGGCTTCAGCTGTTGCTTCGGGTCTATTCCAATAGCCTTTCATATTCAGTTCTGACTTGATAATTACTTCACCAACTTCGCCTATGGGCACATCGTTGTCTTCTGAATCTACCACTCTAAGTCCAACTCCTTTAGCCGCTTTTCCGCAAGACCTAAGTTTATCTCTAGAAACATCATGGTCTTCCGGATAAAGGAATGTAATAGCTCCATTGGTTTCTGTTAAACCATAAACTTGCCAAAAATTACAATCCATTAATTCCATTGCCTTCAATAAAGTGTCATCTGTAATAGGAGAAGCTCCGTATATCACTGTTTCTAATGAAGAAAAATCGGTATTAGCTGAATCAGGGTGTTGAATTAAAAACAATATAACCGCTGGAACAAAAATTGTGTGCTGGATTTTTTCTTGCTCTATGAGTTTAAGAATGAGACCTGGGTCAACTTCAGGAATAATAATACTTTTTGCTCCTGTGACCATGCCTGCTATTCCCATATTTGAACCAGCCACATGGAAGATAGGCATACATACAAGATTCACTCCTCCTTCATCCATATCTCTGTACATGGCTTCCTCATTAACGATGAAGCAAGCACTAAAGTTGTCGTTAGTTAGCTGTACGCCTTTGGGATGACCTGTTGTTCCGGAAGTATAAAGCTGTATAACGTCATCATCACCATTACTTTCAAGCTTAGGATCTTCGTCTGTATGAGAGTCTCTCCATTGAGTATAATCTTCCCACTCCTCGTGATTGCCGCCAACAGTAATGATTTTTCTTACTGAAGGTATTTCGTCTTTAATTTCTTCAATAAGACCAAAAAATTCTGGTCCTACAAACAAAATCTCACTACTAGAATCATTTAAGATGAAAGCAACTTCTGGTGGAGCCAATCTCCAATTAACTCCAACTGTAACTGTTCTTGATTTAAAGGTTCCGTACATAAACTCAAAGAAAATATCGGAATTTTTACCTAAATAAGCAACTCTAGAATCAGGTTTGCACCCTTCTTTAATTAGACCTTGAGCAACTTTATTAGAGAAAGAATCTAATTCACTAAAAGTCGTCTCTTTTTCTTCAAACTTATGAGCTATATCATTTCCAGATCTATC
>CAJWKH010000049.1 GCA_913042085.1 uncultured Gammaproteobacteria bacterium
AATATTCCAACTAGACTCTATTCTTTTTTCCATTAGATTTTGGCCCTGGGCATTTTGATTCTGATTGTATTTCTGCCATTGGAATTTTACATGTTGTAGAAATTTACTATTCCAAGAATTGTGCGATTGACCCGTTTCTTTCCAATATAAGATAAATTCCGCAATCGCTGAGTCAGAAAACTCTTTTGGAATGTCAGTGAGAGTTAACACATCATAAAAATCTTCGTTCGGTAACCATTTAGAGTCAATTTTAGAAGGTACGTCGTCTTTTTCATTAATGCCTTGAAGCCTTCCCCATTGCCTTCTAATATGAGAAATAAATTTAGAGTTCCATATATCGGACTCTTCTTTCCTTTCGCTCCAATACAATACGAATTCAGGTATTTCTTTATCTATAAAGCTATTATCTACCCCAGACCTTACCAATATATCTCTAGCTTCATCTTCTGGTTTCCAATTGGTCTCAATCGGTTTTCTTTTCTTATTTTGATTCTCTGTTGCTTCCTTTTGCCTCCATTGTTTTATAACGAAGCGCAGAAACTTTATACCCCATGATTTATTTTTTTCTTCCTTTTCTTGGTTTAGGTGTTTGAAATCATCTACTTGTGAATAAGTGAATTCCTCTGGTATTCCGTACTCATGTATTTGATCAAGAAGTTCTTTTTCAGGTTGCCAAGAGTTCTCCATAGGGCTCTCTTTTCTACCATTGCCTTGTATTTCTTTGACTGAAAAACTAGACAAGGTTCCGTTTTTATTTTCTATAATTAGGCCTTTGTTTAATAAACTTGTTAAGTGTGCCAGCACTTCTTCTTCAGTCCAGAAAGAAAGAAAATCTTGTAATTCCTTTAGATTAGTACCCTCGAGACCAGATTTTTTCAATACTTCTAACAAAACAGCCTCAGAAAGTCCTATGGTGCTGGCTACATCTTTTGAAAAACTTATTGTTGAATCTGACATATAAATCTCGGAAGAAAGAGATTAAATTATCCTCTCCCAGTAAACAAGAACAACTTTAATTTTATGCTATGTTTTCTCTAGCTGACACGGCTTCAGCCAATTGATTTAGGCAAATCTTTGTATCTTCCCAATTAATACATGCATCTGTAATGCTTTTTCCATAAACGAGATTATCTAAGTCTTTAGCGCTTTGATTACCTTCTTCAATATTGCTTTCAATCATAACTCCTGTAATGCGACTTTCACCTGAAGAAATTTGATTGGCAATATCTTCACAGACTATTAATTGGTTTTTATGTTGTTTGCTGCTATTTCCATGACTCATATCCACCATGATTGATTCAACAAGATTATTACTTTTAAGTATTTCTGCTGTCGTATCAATATCTTCTTTACTGTAGTTAGGTTTACTTCCACCTCTAAGGATTACGTGGCAGTCTTTATTTCCTAAAGAATAAAATACAGCTGCTCTACCTTCTTTAGTTACGGATAAGAATTTATGAGGGTTTTGTGCTGAACCAATAGCATCAGCTGCAACCTGGATACCTCCATAAGTGCTGTTTTTAAAACCAATAGGGCAAGATGACCCTGATGCCAACTCTCTGTGAACTTGACTTTCCGTGGTCCTGGCTCCTATAGCCCCCCAGGAAATTAAATCAGCAATATATTGAGGCGTAATTACGTCTAAAAACTCTGTTCCAGCAGGCAGCCCTAGATCGTTTATGTTTCTTAAAAGTTGCCTCGCAATAGATAGACCTTTATCTATTTGGAACGAATTATTTAAATCAGGGTCATTAATGAGGCCTTTCCAGCCAACTGTCGTTCTAGGCTTTTCGAAATACACCCTCATTATGATTTGTAATTGATCTTCATAATTGAGACTTTCTTCTTTCAGTCTCTCGGCATAATCAATAGCTGCTGATGTGTCATGAATAGAGCAAGGCCCAACCACAACTGACAATCTATGATCTTCCTTATTCAAAATCTTTGAAAAGTTTTCTCTAGCTTGGTACACAGTCTCAGATGATTCTTTAGATATGGGCTGATCAGACAATAGAGAACTTGCAGAAATCACTTCCTGCCTATCCGATATCCTTAAATCACTTGTTTTATGCATAACTAAAATAAAATTGGATGTGCATTCTACATATATTATGAATAGATTAAAATTTGAGCCTTAATATAAATATTTATGCCAATAAGCTATATTAGTTATATACAAATTTAAAAATCCTTAAAATTTAATAAAATTCAATGAATTCATCGCATTTATCTTTAGGAATAGTGCAAGAAAATCCAATTGTTGGTGATATAAAAGGTAATTTAAGTCTTGCCAAGAAAACCATCGAGAGGATCTTATCTAAAGAGAAGGTAGACGTAATTCTTTTCACGGAAATGTTTATTACTGGATACCCTCCAGAAGATTTGATACTTAGAGATGACCTTCTGGCCGCTGTTGAAACTGCGTTAGTAGAATTATCTAAGATTTCACCAGAGACTCATATAGTTATGGGTTACCCTAAGAAGGTTGGGCAAAATATCTATAACTCTGCTGGAGTTCTGCACAACAATGAAGTTGTGCTCGAATATCACAAGCAAGAATTACCTAATTACGAAGTTTTTGACGAAAAAAGATATTTCAGCCCTGGCAAAGGCCCAGGAATATTTGAGATAGGAGATCACAAGCTTGCGTTAACTGTTTGTGAAGATATTTGGCATACCAAAGCGGTTAGGCAAGCTTCTAGAAGAGGTGCTGATTTAATTCTTAACTTGAATGCTTCTCCTTTCCATTTAAATAAATTAAATGAAAGGAAAGAAATGATTTCTAGCCATAGCCAGAAATATAAGCTTCCGATTGTTTATATAAATCAAGTGGGAGGGCAGGACGAATTAGTTTTTGATGGGACTTCAATGGTAATGGATAAAAATGGCCAACAAGCAGTACAACTTAAAAAATTTGAAAGTGAGAGCAGAATTGTGAAGTTTAAGAAATCAAAAGGAAGTGGTTTGGATATTTTAGATTCAGATAAGCTCCAGGAAGAAAACGAGTTGGAAGATGTTTATAACGCTTTAGTTCTAGGAGCCAAAGATTATATTGAGAAGAATGGTTTTCCAGGTGTTTTAATTGGGTCTTCTGGAGGAATTGATTCAGCTTTGACTGCTACAATAGCTACGGATGCCATAGGTCCGAATAAGGTAAAGACTTACATGATGCCATTTAAGTTTACTTCAGATATAAGCGTTCATGATGCAGAAGAGTTAGCTAAAAATCTTAAGATTGAACATCACGTTTTACCTATTAAAGATATTTATAATTCTTTTTATAGCACTCTAGAAGAAGAGTTCACTAATAAAGAGCCCGATATTACTGAAGAAAACCTCCAATCAAGATGCAGAGGAGTTTTGTTAATGGGTTTATCAAACAAGTCTGGTGATTTAGTTTTAACAACAGGTAATAAAAGCGAAACTGCAGTGGGTTATTCCACTTTATATGGCGATACAGCTGGAGGTTTTGCTGTTTTGAAAGATGTACCTAAGACCTTGGTATACAGGCTAGCTGAGTATCGTAATACCCTTTTAAAGGCCATTCCTCAAAGAATTATTGATAGACCTCCAACGGCAGAGTTGTCTGAAGACCAAAAAGATAGCGATAGTCTACCGGATTATGACGTTTTGGATAGGATCATAGAAATGTACGTTGAGCAAGATGAGAGTAAGGAGACAATAATTGAGCAAGGATTTAATGAACAGACCGTTGAAAGGGTTATTAAACTAATAGATTTTAGCGAATACAAGAGACGTCAAGCACCATTAGGAGTAAAAATAACACCTAGAGGTTTTGGAAAAGACAGAAGATACCCTATAACTAACAAGTTTTTTAAATAAACTCTATTTCCTCAAACAAAGTTAAGTGGCTATAATGTAGAACCAATACACACGTATTGGATAAATGGTTGATTTAAAAGCCGTAAATCCTTCTATCAAGGAGGAAGAAAACAATCATCCTCGACAAGAGGAAATGGTCTTAGCGACGGTACAAGGCAGAGAAACCGCCCTACCGGAAGATTTATACGTTCCACCCAATGCCTTAGAAGTTCTTCTAGATAGTTTTGCTGGCCCTTTAGATTTTCTTCTATATCTAATTAGAAAACAGAATTTAAATATATTGGACATAAACGTTGCCAAAATAACTGAACAGTACACTGCTTATATTGATTTAATGGATGCAATGCAAGTAGAGCTTGCTGGAGATTACCTAGTGATGGCGGCGTATTTAGCAGAATTGAAGTCGAGAATGTTATTACCTAGGCCTGAAGAACAACCTGAAGAAGAAGATCCTAGGTCAGAGCTCATTAAAAGACTCCAAGAATACGAACGTTTTAAAGAGGCTGCTGAAAGAATTGATCAAATCCCAAGAATAGATAGAGACATTTTTGCTGCACAAGCAAAATTGCCTGAATTTGCAGTTGAAACACCTTTAATTGACGTTCCATTGGAGGATTTAGCTTTCGCTTTGTCGGAAGTCATGAGGAGAGCAGAGCAATCTCAGGCTCATTTGATTAATTTTGAAGAGCTTTCTACAAGAGAAAGGATGAGTCAAATTCTAGAAAGGATGAGAACTGAATCTTTTATAGAATTCACTTCATTATTTAATTCAAAAGAAGGTAAGATAGGTGTTGTTGTTACTTTCCTAGCAATTTTGGAATTACTAAAAGATTCTCTGATAGAAATTGTTCAATCAGAAGAATTTGGTCCTATCCACATTAAAGGCATTGAAGAGGTACATTAAATGGAACATCAATTAAATGAAATCATAGAAGCTTTACTGTTATCAGCTTCAAGACCTGTAAGCATCGAAGAGATAGAAAAAGTATTTGTTGAGAATCCTCCTTCTAGAGAAGAGATCAGAAATTCATTAAATGAAATAGAAGAAAATTGCTTAAATCGAGGTATAGAATTAAAAAGGGTTTCAAGCGGGTTTAGATTGCAAGTTAAGCAGGGTCTTTCTAGCTACGTTGCAAAGTTATGGGAAGAAAGGCCTCAGAGATTCTCAAAAGCAACCTTGGAAACTTTATCTTTAATAGCTTACAAGCAACCAATCACAAGAGGTGAAATTGAAGAGGTCAGAGGAGTTACGGTTGGAACCCAATTAATGAGGGGTCTTTTGGAAAGAGGCTGGGTTAAAATTGTGGGTCAAAGAGATGTACCTGGCAGGCCTTCTTTATACGCAACCACAAAAGAATTTCTAGATTATTTTGGGCTACAGCACTTAAGAGAACTTCCAGAGCTCCCTGAATTGCCTGACTTAAAATCTTTAGATCTAGAACTTCCTATTGAAGAAGCTGATCAATTCGAAGAAGATCAAGTCCCTCAATCACTAAGTTAAAGGAACTGTGAAACAGAGGGTTCACAAGGTCCTTGCCGACCATGGCCACGGTTCTAGAAGAGGGATAGAGCAGTTAATCAGACAGAATAAAGTTGAAGTTAATGGCAAGATTGCAGTAATAGGTCAGCTCGTCTCTGAAAAAGATTCCTTTAAAATTGAAGGAAAGAATATTGTTCTCAGTCGCAAAGGACGTATAGACACCAGGGTATTAATGTATAACAAAAAGGTTGGAGAGGTTTCGACCAGAAATGACCCTGAAAACAGACCTACTGTATTCGATAATTTGCCTAGACTGAATTCTGGAAGGTGGGTTTCTGTAGGAAGGTTGGATATAAATACCTCGGGATTAATATTATTCACTAACAAGGGAGAATTGGCCAATCAACTCATGCATCCTTCTTCTATGATTGAGCGTGAATACGTAGCGAGAATACATGGTTTGGTTACAAAGAAAGTTGTGCAAAAACTAGTGGATGGAGTAAAACTTGAAGATGGGCTAGCACGATTCACTGATGTGCAAGAAGGTAAAAAGGGGAAGACTAACCAATGGTTTGCAATGGTCATTATGGAAGGAAGGACGAGAGAAGTTAGAAGGTTGTGGGAAAGTCAGGATTTACAAGTATCAAGACTAAAGAGAGTTAGATATGGGGATTTATTTCTACCTGCAAATTTAAAGCAGGGTTCTTATAAAGAATTATCAAAAAGTGAAGTGAAAGTTATTGAGCATTTATAGATTGACCATTTATTCCTTTACTCGCATCGGACATAAGGTAAACATACAAGTTCATTATTTCCTTAGGTAGAGGGTTTGTTTCTGGGTCTTCAGCTGGGTACGCTTCCTCTCTCATTTTTGTTCTTACTGCACCAGGATTAATGCAATTAACCCTTATTTTGGTGGTGTTTTCTAACTCATCTGCAAAAACCTCCATCATTCCTTCAATAGCAAATTTACTAATTGCATATGCGCCCCAATAAGCTCTTCCTTTTTTTCCTACACCCGAAGAAGTAAACACCACAGAGCCTAGCTTAGAATGATTTAATAAAGGCAATAAGGTTTTTGTAAGAAGAAAAGCCGAATCCAGATTCACGTTCAGTACTTTTTTCCAAATAGAATATTGGTATTGTTCAAGAGGCTTTTTTTCACCTAAAACCCCTGCGTTGTTTATGAGGCCATCTAATTTACCAAACTTATCTAGAATGGCTTCCTTCACGTTTAGATATTCCTCTTCTTGGGCGCTTTCAAAATCCATAGGATGAATTAAAGGTTCTTTGAAGCCTTGCTGAACAACCTCTTCATATAGACTTTCTAGTTTTCCCGTATCTTTACTTAAGAGTATTAGCTGAGCACCAAATTGGGATAATGTTTCTGCTGCAGCTCTTCCAATTCCTGAACCCGCTCCAGTAATTAGAATTGTTTTATCTTTCAAACAATCCTTAGAAGGTTCGAAATCATTCATGATTAATGGCTCTCTATAATTTTATTTATTTCTAGAGGGTGATTAATTATGAAATCTGCACCCCAGTCTGAAGCAGTATCGTCTTTAGGTATATATCCATAGGCTGCTGCTACTGTTCTCATTTTCGCAGATTTGCCTGAAGTTATATCAATTAGATGATCACCTACGTATATGGAATTTTTTGATGAAACATTTGTTAATTCACAGGCCAATTCTAAACCTTTAGGACTAGGTTTCCTTTCCCCAACATCATCTGGGCAAATCAAGAAATCAGGATTAATACGAGAAAATTTTTCATTCACAATGGGCTCAGCAAACTTTCTGGGTTTGTTAGTTACTATTCCCCAATTCTTATTTTTGTCTTTAAGGTTAAAAAGCACTTCACTCATTCCGTCAAAGAGATTTGCGCCTAAGTAACACTTTTCATAGATTTCCAGTAATTCAAGTCTAGACTTTTCAATTTCTTCCTCTTGATTTTCGTCCAAGTTTAAGGAATAACGAGCAAGGCTAGCCGCACCTTGAGAAACTCTCGATCTGACCTCAGAGAAATCTCCAGATTCCAATCCATTCTTTTCCCTTAGCTTATTAACTGCATAGAAGAAATCAGGTGCAGTGTCTAGCAAAGTTCCATCTAAATCAAAAGCGTATAATTGAATTTCTTCCACTCTTACTCTTTGCTTGCGTGAACCATGTAATTAACTTGTATATCTTTTCCAAGCCAGTAATGGTCAGTTATTGGGTTGTAGCTTAAACCAATAGTTTCTTTAAGGTTTAGTCCAGAATTTCTGATCCAACCAGCTAGCTCTGAAGGTTTGATAAATTTTGAATATTCGTGAGTGCCTTTTGGCAATAAGTTTAATATGTATTCCGCACCTATTACCGCGAATAAATAAGATCTTGGGTTTCTGTTTATTGTTGATAAAAAGATATCGCCTTTATCTTTTAATAAAGCACAACAACTTTCAATGATTTTATCGGGAGCTGGGACGTGTTCGAGCATCTCTAAACAAGTAATTACATCAAATGAATCATTCTGATTCTTCGATATAAAATCTTCCACTGTTGATTCTAAATAAGTTGCTCTGCTGCTTACTGAATTAGCATGAGACCTTGCCACACCTATTGTTTGAGGTGAGGCATCTATTCCTATAACTTCTGCTCCTGCTTCACTAAGTGCTTCCGTTAATATTCCACCTCCACAACCAATATCTAAGACCCTTTTTCCTTTAAGGTTTGCTCTCTCTTTAATGAAATTCAATCTTAATGGGTTAATCTGGTGGAGTGGTTTAAACTCACCCTCAAGGTCCCACCACTTTTCAGCAATATCATTAAATTTCTTGACCTCTTCAGGGTCTAAATTTTTATGTTCATTGTTAGAGTTTTTCATTACACTTGCCTGGGAACTCAGAGTCCCAAATAAAACTTAATAATGCAAATATTCTTTCCCAAAGAAAAGGATCAAGAAATCCGCGCTACCATTTTACCTGAAGTGGCAAAGAAGTTTGTTGATTTAGGTTTAGAGGTAGTTATCGAAGAAGGGTTAGGGTCTTCTGTTTTTATTGATGATGACCTTTATTCTGAAGTAGGTGTAAAAACAGCAGATTCAAGAGACACTGCCCTCAATTCTGCTGACATAGTTTGTAGAATAAATAAGCCTGACAAGGAAGATATTGCTAAGTTAAAAAAGAAAAGTATTCATGTAAGTTTCTTAGATCCTTTTAATGAGACTGATCTAGTAAAGGAATTTGCAAACCAAGAGGTAAGTGCCATCAGCATGGAATTAGTTCCTAGAATAACTAGAGCTCAAAAGATGGATGCTCTGAGTTCTCAAGCAAATTTAGCTGGATATGCTGCCGTTGTAGAAGCTTCTCGAACTATCAATAAATCCTTTCCCATGATGATGACCGCCGCAGGAACTATCTCTCCTTCAAGAGTTTTTGTAATAGGGG
>CAJWKH010000050.1 GCA_913042085.1 uncultured Gammaproteobacteria bacterium
CTAAGCAGTCAGGCGAGGCTTCTGCTACCTGATTTTTGTCTTCCCATTCTTGAGAGGTAAATGTGTGCAGAGTTATTGCATGTATAGGTCCAGAGAGCTCTTCTTGTATATTGCTATAAATAAGCTGATGTCTTTTAACTAAATTTAAATCTTGAAACTTTTCTGAAACTACCACCACCCTAACGTGAGATTCTTTTCCTGGTTCAACATTATGCAAATAGCTCTCGTCAATTACCTCTAAATGAGAAGGATCAAGTTCAATTTTTAGTTTTTCCTCAATAGAATTACATGCGCTCATAAGTACAGTCTAATCTTAAAAGTTAATTTTAGTTGGTTTCTAGGTTAAGTAAAAATCTTTTAGTGTCTAATCCACCACCAAACCCACCCAAACCATTAACCGCAGTGACTCTATGGCAAGGAATAATTAGGGGTAAAGGGTTCTTTCCACAAGTAGTGCCTACCGCCCTATAAGCTAACTTTCTTCCTGATTTACGGGCCAATTCAGAATAAGACAAGGTTGTGCCGTATGGTATCTTGACCATTTCTTTATAAACCCTTGCGGCGAAAGGAGAAGTATCTATTAAGTAATCAACAGAGAACTGTTCTCTTTCTCCAGCAAAATATTCGTCTAACTCTCTAAATATTAGCTTAAATCTGCTTTTATCTTCTTTTGATTCTTCAGTTATGTCTTTAAGTCCTTTAAAGCTGAGTTTAAGTAGTTGTTCTTTATTGGCTAGTAATCCTAATGTTCCGATAGGTGTTTTAAATTCAGACTTATAAAGCATCTAATAGCTTATTCACCCTTCCAAACTTTTGTATCAGGATTTGCAATATTCTTTTCATGTTCAGACCTTTGTAAAGTATATCCCCTGACCATTAATAAGGCCGACCCAAAAGCAATTATACATATAGGAACATACCAGAGAGCTAGATTTGCAAGAATCTCTGAAGGAACTTGTCCGTTAAAGTTTTCTCTTATCTCTTTACTGCTTGGAAAAGAGATTATAGAAAGAATCGCTCCACCTAAAGTTAAACCAAATCCACTCACAGCTTTATCAGCAAAAGACCTAGCAGAAAAAAGAATTCCTTCTTCTCTTCTTCCTGTCTCTAACTGAATGTCTTCTACTAAGTCCATTATCATAGAACCAAGTGTTGCAAAGACAATTATTGCTGCAGTAACATTTATAACCACATGAATGCACAATACAGGAAGGAGTAACGGGCTTTCATTGGTAGGAAATAGGTGTGTCCCAAATATTAAATCTGAATACCTTAAAGCAAATGGTAAAGCTGCAAATATTATCTGAAAGGCCCATATAGACATTACAGTTTCTTTTTTTCCAAATTTATCAGAAAACCAAGGAGCTAAGAAAATAGCAACGATAGGAGATATATAAATGCATGCTCCACGAATTTGCATTTGTTCAGTATCTAAATCCCAGAAATAGCTATCAAAAATAATTGCAAAGGCTGCCTCTATTCCCCCTGCAACTGAAGCTAAAAGTCCACAAAAGAATAAAAATTTGTAAGATCGGCTAATGGTTAAAGTTTCAGCTACTTCTATCGCTAGGCTCTTTAAAAAGAATTCAACCTTTGTAAGGGAAATAATTATATTCTCAGGAAGTATATTGGTTAGTACAAATCCAATTAATCTCATGATATTAGCTAGAAACCATATGAAGATAAGACTAAATATAAAATTAGCAATATTCGATAATAATCTTAATAGAAACCTATCTTGTGTAGACCAGTTCGGAAGAGCTGTATTTAATTTTAACTTTTTTTGAAAAATACTTTTAGAATTTATAAAGTCTTCAGGAACATTTGTTTTTTTTCTTTCTGGGGGCTCAATTAAGTTAGGTATGTGTCGGTGAGTCCCTAAACTAGTAACTATTATTCCGATGAATATAAGAATTGCTGCTATTAAGCCATACTCTGCCCAGAGTTCTGGATTAGTTCTTCCACCTTCATATTTATCTTCAAAAACCCACCAAACTAAGTTGTAAGTTGTAAGGCCTCCAAACCAACCAAAGAAATACCTATAAGACATCAAAGAAGTCCTATCTACATAACTGTCTGTTAATTCTGGTCCCAATGCAACAGAAGGAACTTCATAGAAAGTTATGAACACTCTAATGATAGTTGCACAAACTAATAAGTAAGTAAAAAGCTGCCATTGAGTTAGGTCAGCAGGAGGAACCCATAAGTAATAATAAGATAAAGTTACAGGGATTGCGGCTGCATACATAAAAGGATGTCTTCTTCCCCATCTTGATCTCAATCTATCTGAATAGTAGCCAACCACAGGGTCTGTGATTGCATCTGCTACTAATATTAAATTTAGTGCTAAACCAGCCATCCAGGGCTCGAGCCCAAAAGCTATACTGTAAACAAAAAGAACAAAGTAACTAAAGCCGTTATTCTTTATGCCAAAAGAGATAGAGCCAAAACCATAAAAGAATTTTGTACTAAAACTTAATTTAGATTTTGAATTCTCTTCCATGACTTAATGTAAATTACTTAATCGATTTTATTAGAATGTTGATCTTATAGTTTAAATACTAAAGATTATAGTAATTTAGATAAATAGGAGAAGACCATGCTCGCTCTTCCGATAGAACTAAGCAATCATCATCTTTAGATGTTCTGTCATCCCCATAACAAATATTTACCTTTGTGCATTCTCCGTTTTCATCGTAGGTACATCGAAGGTTCCCTGCATTAACTGCTGGAGAAGCCTCTTGTATTGCTCTAACGTAATAAACAGCATCCCTAGATCCTTCGTTGTAATCATTATCTGAAAATTCAACTTCACATCCTTGTGCATTCGGTTGGCAAGCAAATACCTTCCAAGGATCAGTTATTAAACTATTTACGTCTTCACCTTTGTAAGTCTGCGGGGTTACTTTAATAACTTCTATTCTAGAAATTAACTTTCTTTCATCAGAAGGGTTGTAGCACTCGTTCTTACATATTCTTTCTATTTCTTCGGCAGTTATATTGGTTGAGGAATAATCAGGGCAACCGGGTTTTTGCTTAAAAGCACCTACTGCTTTTACTTGGAATGTAGGGTTTTGTGACGTCTCAACGCTTCCTCCCATAGGTGTAACGGAATCTCCTGAAATTAGATCAAACCAAAGTAATATTCTGTCGCCACTGGTTCCGTAAGTTTCTTTTCTTTGAAGTCCGCTCCAAATAGATTCTCTATCTCTTCCCTGCGAATGAACTGCAGCTAAACCACCTGTTGTAAAGAAGGAAGCCTCTCTCTCTGCTTCAAATGCACCAAAACCTGCCCTTAAACCTAAAAGCTCTTGAGTTCTTAAATCTATGGATTCAGGAATAGGCTTATCTTTAGGATAAAGTGCTTCCGCAGCGTATTCCGATGCGGGGCCGTTAGCTTCAGTAGTTACAAATCTATCAATTTCTTTATAACCTGTTCCTGGTCTAGCCCTGTGATTGTCGCTCGAAGCAATGAATCCAAAGTTAAATCTTTTAACATCTTCTCCATCAAAATTAGAAATAGCTAAGCCGTATTGAGCTGAACCTCCAGGCCTGTAATTAAAAGAAGGGATAAAGCAATCTTTACATTGTCCTGAATCCAGCCAATCTTCTATTTCTACTCCTGGAATAGTTAAGTGCCCCGCCACTCCCATAACAGCGTAATTACTTCTTGCATCTTCTGCTCTTGATAAACATATATCTTCAGTTAAATTTGATTCAATGCATCTATCATAAATTATTTCTCCTGCGCGCCAGCAACTAGGCAGGTAATCTTTTGTAGGTTCAGGGCAAGTTAATTTTCCTTCTTGATCTTGATTAACTGCTCGCCAAGGTCTGTATTCTTCTGAGTTACCATGCCCTGACATAACCTCAAATAAAATTTGTAAATTATCGTCATTAAAATCTTTTTCTAATTGTTTATCCAAAGTGATTCCAGGAGGGCTATAAAATCCCCAGGTATTTCCATGCGGTATAACGATTGCTGGAAAGTTTAGTTCATTTAACTTTCTAAATAGGTCTTCGGGTGTGTCAGCAGATTCATAACAATCGTCACCAAGCAGAGCAGAGTTGACTCCCTCTTCGCAATACTTACCTCCCTTTAATTCTTCTGCAAAACTCAAAAAATTGAAATATCTATGTCTATTCTCAAAGTCTAAAAAAGCTGCAGGTCTTAGCAACTTGGCTTGATTAGGTAACGTATTTCTCATTCCATTTGTCGCAACTCCACCTGCGCCTATTGGCCTTTTTGGTACCTTGCTTTCTTCTGTATCAAGAAACATAACATTTTTATGTCCGTAATGACTTTCTGCATTATTGCCAACTTGAGTCCATTCAAAACCTAGAAAAGTTACTAAGTCGGGTTCCTTGCTTTCAGTAGAAGCATTACAGTTCCTAACAGCCTCTTTTATAGATTTCCACTTCCTAGGAGTTTGCGCCTCAGCATGATCAGTGCTGACCCAGAAATCTAAATTTGAACAGAATCTTGCAAAGTCGCAAGCATCAGAAATTGGATGAGGGCCTTCCCCGTTCATTATCGGCAGACTCCAAAAGAAAGCGTCAGTTGAGTAAGTGGTATGAACGTGTGTGTCACCAAACAAAATCTGCTTAGCACCTCCAAACGGTTTCTGAGCTATGAGCTTATTCTGCACTAAAGAGTCAGGTAGTTCGGAGTCAACAGAAACACCCGGCTCTTCAAGTTCCCCATATAAATTCATATAAACACCAGCCACGTAGATGCCTATTACCAATACAAGTGACCCTATGAAAATACTTATATAACGCATACTCTAATTCTTATCTTTTTTATTGGCGTTGTCGATAAAATCTTGCATAAAATCATCATTACTATTTCTTGATCTAAGATTATTAAAATCAAAATTTGATGATTGGAAAGCCTGTGAATGGGCTTCTTGAAACAAACTAATATCTGCTCTCTTAAAAAATGGTATCAACAACATTCCAGCTATAAAGCCTCCAATGTGAGCAAAATAAGCTACTCCTCCTTCAGCACCAAAAGATGCATTAAAAAACTGTCCTACTATCCAAAAGCCTAAGACAATAAATGCAGGGACTCGAATGACTGAAATAATAATAATAATCCACATCAGTACATTCACATTAGCTTTAGGGTGTAACAAAAGATATCCACCCAATACTCCTGCAATAGCTCCGCTAGCTCCGATCATTGGAATACTGGAACTGGGGTCGATAAATGCCTGTAGATAGGCTGCTCCAATTCCCGACAACAAATAAAAAACAATAAATTTACCTCTTCCCATGCTGTCTTCAATATTGTCACCAAATATCCATAGAAAAACCATGTTGCCAATTAAGTGCATCCAACTTCCGTGCATAAACATTGAAGTGAAGACAGATAATGATGGTGCGATATAACTTTCTTGGTCGCCTAATAAGGCAGAAGGCACTACTCCAAAGTTATAAACTGCTTCGTTGCTAAGGTTGGTAGGCAAAGAACTTTGCCATAAGAATACAAAAACACATATTGCGATTAAGCAATAACAAACATATGGTTTATTTGTTGTTGGATTATCATCTGAAAAAGGAAAGAAAAACATTATTTTTCTTCAACATAGCCTAAATCAGATATATGAGTATTGTGCTTCCCTCTATCGATGTCATACATTAAAACAAGCAAAGTGGAAATAAAAGGTAAAGTCATGCCGATGATAAGATGAATAACAGCAAATCTATTTATAACCTCCCCACCATAAAGTTCGCCAGCAAGATCAGGATTATCGAACCCTGCAAAGGTTAGTATTATTCCTGACACTAATACCCCTCCAGCGCCAACAAGCTTATGAACAAAAGAACTAACTGTACCCAATAAACCTTCTTCCCTTCTTCCGGTTTTATTCTCTACTTGTTCGGTAATGTCCATTACCATTGATCCAATGAACACAAAGCCCAAAGCTCCAAGAGAAGCCATAGATGCTCCATGTATAGCTAATAAATACCAAAGACCGTCTGAACCATTAGCGGGTATGATATTAGTGCCGTAATAAATATCCATTAACCTAAAAGCTATTGGCATTGGTCCAACAACTATAGTTGTTAGGAATATTCCTACCGTTATCCTTTTTTTATTCCTGCCGAAAGCTATTTTAGGAGCAAATCCGACTAAAGCTATTACACATATAGGTGTAATTAAAGACCAAGCCGCAATGGTCTTTGGGTTCCATTGCCACAGGTATTCATTGTAGTAAGTTCCTACACCTGATTCTAAGCCTACTAATAAAGAATAAAAGCAACCGGAAGCAAACAACACAAGCCATGATTTATTAGAAAGAGTTTGTACCAACTCCTTACTAAACGAACGGAAATCAATAGATCTAGCTGGTGGTTTATGCAGTTCAGCTATATTTCTATGGGTACCTATAGTAGTTACAGCGGTTCCAATAAATATCCCTATCCCTCCCCAAAAAGCTAAAATTTGATATCCATCAAAATCAACAAATGAATCTAACCAATAATATCTTGCTATAAAATCTATGCCTGCTCCACCAAACCAACCGAACATCATTGATAAAGAAGCAAGAGTGTTTCGTTGATCATAATCTTTAGAAAGTTCAGGAGCCAATGCACCTCTAGGAACCTCGAAAAGTGTCATAGAAATTCTTAGAATCATCAACAGAAAAACTAATCTCCAAAAAAGATTTCCTTCGTCCATCTCGCCTGGAGCCGGGCCAGCTATTAAGAAATAATATGCTAAAGAAAAAGGAATAATAGAAAAATATAAGAAAGGATGTCTTCTTCCGTATTTGCTATTTGTTCGATCAGACCAAATTCCAACTATAGGATCCGATATTGCGTCTATGATTAAAGCAAAGAAAAAAGCAGTGGATACAGTCCACGCATCTAAACCTAAAACTTGGTTGTAATAAATGAGTAGAAAAGTTCCTAATAAATTATTCTTTATTCCCACAGCTATGGATCCAAAGCCATAAAAGAATTGCGTGGATCGATTTGCTCTATGTGCTTGTTGGGTGCTTTCCATTAGTTTGTATATTTTCCCTCTAAATATCTTTTTATATAGTACATAATTAAGAATAAATAGCTGTTTTTTTTATAAAACGACTATATTCTTAAACTATAAGTAAACTAAAAAAGAATAAATTATGGGAAGACTAAACGATAAAGTAGCCATCATTACTGGAGCTGGAAGAGGTATAGGTAAAGAAATTTGTTTATATCTAGCTAAAGAAGGAGCAAAAATAGTAGTAAATGACCTTGGCGGAGATAGAGATGGAACTGGGGGCGGTAAGATTGCAGATGAAGTTGTTAATGAAATCAAAGATTTAGGAGCAGAAGCTGTAGCTAATTATGATTCAGTAGGTACTGTTGAAGGTGGTAATAATATCTTTAATTCTGCTATGGATGCCTTTGGTCAAGCTGACATTCTAGTAAATAATGCCGGTATCCTAAGAGATAGAACTCTTTACAATATGGAAGAGTCTGATTGGGACGTCATTATGGAAGTCCACCTCAAGGGACATTACAACTGCACACGGCCTCTAGTTAGATATATAAGAGATACCAATAGAAGTGATTGTAGGATCATTAACATGTCTTCGGTATCCGGTTTATTCGGAAACTTTGGCCAGGTTAATTATGGAGCTGCTAAGGAAGGAATAGCTGGATTTACGAGATCACTGGCCTTAGAGGTGGCTAAATATAAATGTACTGTAAACACCATATCTCCAGGTGCAGCAACTAGATTAACAATAGATCTTATAGAAGCTGCTGGAAGAAAGTACGATGAAAATGATTGGACTCAAGGACCGGAGCAAATAGCACCAGTAGTTGCGTGGCTGTGCACAGATGCTGCCAAAGAAGTAACTTCACAAATAATACATTCTCAAGGTGGGATTCTGGGAATAATGCAGCAACCAGCAATTATTAAGTCATTTACAACTGATGATTTATGGTCACTCGATCAACTGGATAGTTTAATTCCTGAGCTGGTTGAAACCAGAAAATTCCATGATGAAGAAGTTGCGGAGAAAGGAGCTCCTAAGAAAGTCTAATTTATCCTAACCAAACTTCTGCTGATCCACGAATATCTGCAGAAGAAGAACCAAATTCAAAAATGTATTGGGCTGGTTCTACTTGCCAAGTTTTAGTTTCTACATTCCAATAAGATAAATCTCGCTCATTCACTTCAAAGGTAATCTTCTTAGATTCTCCTGGAACTAAATTAATTTTCTGGAATTTTTTTAATTCTTTTAATGGTCTATCGATTTTAGAATTTTGAACAGAGGCATAACATTGGACAACTTCCTTCCCTTCTGCTTCCCCTGAGTTAGTTATTTCTACTTCAAAAGCAGCTACCGAACTGGTTCCTTTAGGCGGAATCGCTCTAATATCAGAATAACTAAAAGAAGTGTAAGAAAGCCCATGTCCAAAAGGATATAAAGGGATTATTTTTTCTCTCTCATACCACCTATACCCTATGTAAAGTCCTTCTTCGTAGTCCATTTGCAGGTCTTTTCCTGGATAAGTACTGTAAGCAGGAGTGTCTTCTAGTT
>CAJWKH010000051.1 GCA_913042085.1 uncultured Gammaproteobacteria bacterium
TTTGTCTGTCATACAATTTTATATATTTAATTTAAGGCTCTCTTCAATAAATTGATCCAAGTCTCCATCCAGTACTCCTGAACAGTTTGAAGTCTCAACACCAGTCCTTAAGTCCTTTATTCTAGCTGAATCTAATACATAAGACCTTATTTGGCTACCCCAACCTATATCTGCTTTGGATTCTTCTTGGTTTCGCTTTTCAGCTTCTAATTTGTTCATTTCTATTTCATAAAGTTTTGCACGCAATTGTTTCATGGCTTTATCTCTGTTTTGATGCTGAGATCTTTGCGATTGACATTGGACAACCACTCCTGAGGGCTCATGGGTTATTCGAATGGCAGAATCAGTCTTATTCACATGCTGCCCACCTGCTCCACTAGCTCTATAAGTGTCTACTCTCAAGTCAGCAGGATTGATATCTATCTCAACGTCTTCATCTACCTCAGGAGATATAAATACTGAAGCAAAGGAGGTGTGTCTTCTGCTACCTGAATCAAATGGAGATTTCCTGACTAATCTATGAACTCCCGTCTCTGTTCTCAACCAACCGTACGCATAACTTCCTTCAAATCTTATGGTAGCACTCTTTATTCCAGCAACCTCACCATGTGAAACTTCCACAACTTCCGTTTTAAAATTTTTAGCCTCTCCCCATTTTAAATACATCCGCATTATCATTTCAGCCCAGTCTTGGGCCTCCGTTCCGCCAGATCCAGATTGGATATCTAAGAAAGCATTATTGGGATCCATCTTATTGGAAAACATTCTGATAAATTCCAGTTCATGTAATAAAACTTCGTGTTCAGAAATTTCATTAGCAATCCCTTCTAAAGCAACATTATCATCTTCCTCAATGGCAATTTCGGCTAACTCAATTGAATCTTGAATTGATTCTTCTAGCTTAAAAAATTTATCTAATTCCTTCTCTAGGTTAACCTTTTGTTTGTTTAGTTCTTGAGCGGTTTTGGGGTCATCCCAAGCGGAAGGGTCACTAAGCTTAGATATTAATTCTTCCAAATCAGAAGATTTTTTATCGACGTCAAAGATACCCCCTAAGATCAGTTATTCTTTTTTTATGATCCTTTAGGTCTTCGTTTAAAGAGGTAATTTCTAACATACTATTTAATTTACGTTTGAAAGGATAAATTGTTTAACTTCTTCATAATCTTCAGATAATACTTCATAAGATTCTTCTTTATCAAAGACAATATTCAATCTCTTAGGAATATTTAAATCATGTCCAGGAATAGCTCCTTCAATAGCCTCACCAAACTTTGCTGGATGAGCTGTAGCCATGGTTACAACTAGTTCGTCTTTACTTTCAAGGTTATTAGAAGCCCTAACTCCTGTTGCTGTGTGAGGGTCTAATAAGTAGCTTGATTCTTCATAAGTTTTTTTAATCTGTTCCTTTATTTCCTGGTCAGAGCTCCTGTCACTTGAAAAGAATTTAACCACTGAATCCCATCTTTCTTTTGGAATAGAGATAGGTTTTTCAGGGAACTGAGCCATTATCGATGATAAAACGTCCGGGTTATTGTCATGTAGATTATATAGAAGCCTCTCAAAGTTACTTGCTACTGATATGTCCATGCTAGGTGCTAAAGTTTGATCAACAGAACTCTTTTCATAGTTATTTTCAGAAAATAGCTTATGCAGAACATCATTACTATTAGTTGCTATCAACAATTTCTTTATTGGGAGTCCCATCTGTTTTGCTATCCATCCGGCATAAGCATGTCCGAAGTTTCCGGAGGGAATAGAAAAGATTAAATCTTTGTTCTTTTCTCTTAACTTTAAGTACGCCCAAAAGAAATAAACTGATTGAGTCATACACCTTGCCCAATTTATTGAATTAGCAGCTATGAACCTTGTGCTATCAATATGAAAATCTTTATCTAAGAAAATTCTCTTAACTACAGACTGACATCCATCAAAATCACTTTCTATCGCCAAAGGGTAAACGTTGCTTGAACCAGAAGTTGTCATCTGCCTTCTTTGTATATCAGTAACCTTGTTATGAGGATAAAGTATAAAAACTTCAACGTTTGCGTGTCTCGAGCATGCAGAGATTGCTGCAGCACCTGTATCTCCAGAAGTTGCACCTAAAACTGCTATTTTCTTTCCTTGCTCTTTAGCAAAATGATCCAGTAAAGACCCCAAAAGCTGCATAGCTACGTCTTTAAAAGCAAGAGTTGGGCCGTGAAATAATTCTAGAACTTGCCTGTTCTTCTCCAATTCAACTAACTCTACAACATCATTAACTTCAAAAACTTTATAGGTTTCTTGTACGAGATCACTAAAAATCTCCTTATTAATATCACCTTCAACAAAAGGAAAAAGAATCTCAGTTGCAAGTTCATGAAATTGTAAATCTTTAAAATCATTAATCTCTTGGATAGAAAATTTTGGAATACTGGTAGGCATGTACAAACCGCCATCTGGCGCTAGTCCGCCAAGCAAAACTTCTGAAAAGCTTACTTCTGGAGATTGCCCTCTAGTGCTTTTATACAGCATTGTGGATTCTAAACTGCCTTACCTTAGTATCAATCTCCTTCATGGATTCAAGGTTAGTTATAAGCTTTGAAATAATTTCTTCACTTACTGATCCGGAAATAATAACAACTGGAACTGTGTCTTGAAGATCTTCCGGTAACTTCCTTGCTTCGTGCTGGATCAAAGCTTCAATACTAATATCTTCATTAGCAAAGATAGAAGATATTTTTGCTATCGCCCCAGGCTCATTCTTCACATTAAGTCTAAGGTATCTAGGGAAGCTGGCAGTTTTTTTAGTTATCTTGTTAACCTTCTTAGCAGAATCTTGTGAAGGCCATCCACCATTTGCTATATCCACTAAATCAGCAATAACTGCCGAAGCGGTTGGCTTAGGACCTGCTCCAGGCCCGTAATAGACTGTGGAGCCCATGTCCTCGCAACAGATGTCCAACGCGTTCATCTGTTGTCCCACTTGAGAAAGCAATAATTCTTTTGAAACTAAGGTCGGGTATGCGCTTACGCTTACCTCTTCATCAACTAAGCTGCCATAAGCAATGTGTTTTATGGCGTAACCTAATTCAGCTGCATATTTTAAATCTTCTGGATCTACTTGATCTATTCCGCCATAACTTACTGATTTAAAGTCAAAAGGAACCTTAAAGGCAAGAGCTGCCAAAATACTTGCTTTTTGAGCTGCGTCAGTTCCATCAATGTCCATTGTAGGATCTGCTTCTGCTAACCCCAGGTCTTGTGCTTGCTTTAAAGCATCATCAAAATTAGTATTTTTATCAGACATTTCGCTCAGTATGAAATTGGTAGTTCCATTTAATATACCTGCAAACCATTGGACTTTATTGGCTACTAAACCTTCTCTAAGGGCTTTAATAACAGGGGTTCCTCCTGCAACCGAAGCTTCAAAACCTATCTGTACGTTCTTTTCTTTTGCTAGCTTAAATAACTCATCTCCATGAGAAGCTATTAGAGCTTTATTAGCAGTCACAACGTGCTTTCCATTCTTAATTGCTGTCTCGACTAATTCTTTTGCTAAATCGCAACCTCCTATAAGCTCAACTAAAACATCTATTTCATTGCTAGCAGCAACTTCTTTTAGATCCTCAACTACATTTAATTGTTTATTTTCGACTGCAGCTTTTCCTTTTCTGGCGCCTACAAGCACTACTTCCAGATGCACTCCTCCTTGGCTTTGAATAATTTCAGGATTCTTATTGAGAGTATCAAGAACGGCTCCGCCAACATTGCCTACTCCGCATATTCCTATTTTTAGAGTTTTCATTATTAACCTATAGCTTGGACCTTGCTTGCTTTTGATAAGAACTTTTTAATGTTTCTAATTGCCTGCCTTGTTCTATGTTCATTTTCAATTAAAGAGAAACGTACAAATCCTTCCCCATAATCTCCAAATCCTATTCCTGGTGATACTGCCACTTCAGCTTCTTTTAATAGCCTCTTGCTAAATTCTAAGGAGCCCAAAGATCTTAAAGTGCTTGGTATTTTTGCCCAAACAAACATCGTGGCTTTTGGACTTTCTACCTTCCAACCTGCATCATTTAACCCCTTTATTAAAACATCCCTTCTAGTTTGATATCTTAATCTAATTTCTTCTACGTAATCATCTCCATCATCTAAGGCTTTGATTGCGGCTACCTGTATAGGAGTAAATAAACCGTAATCAAAATAAGACTTAATTCGAGACAAGGCAGCTAGTAAGTCTTTATTCCCGCAGCAAAACCCTACTCTCCATCCGGGCATGTTATAGCTTTTAGAAAGTGAGAAGAATTCAACAGCAACTTCTTTTGCTCCCTCAACCTGCAGAATAGATGGAGCTTTATAGCCATCAAAACATATGTCAGCGTAAGCAAGGTCTTGTATTACCCAAATCTTATGCTCTTTAGCGAAATTAACGATTTTCTGAAAGAATTCTATATCCACGCATTCAGTAGTAGGATTCCCAGGGAAATTTAAAACTAACATTTTTGGTTTAGGAAAAGAGTTTGTAACGGCAGATTCTAGTTCAGCAAAAAAATCTATACCTTCTCCAATAGGGACGTGTCTTATATCAGCTCCAGCAATTACAAAGCCATAAGGATGAATAGGATAAGAGGGATTTGGTACTAAAACGGCGTCCCCTTTATCAAGTGTAGCTAAAGCTAAGTGTCCCAGGCCTTCTTTAGATCCCATTGTTACCACTGCTTCAGATTCTGGATCAAGAGTTACGTCAAACTTCCTTTGATACCAATCGCAAATAGACTTCCTTAATCTTGGTATTCCTTTTGATTGTGAATATCTATGAGTACTAGGCTTAAGAGAAGATTCCCTTAGTTTTTCTACTATTTCTTCTGGAGTAGCCTGATCAGGGTTCCCCATACCAAAATCTATAATGTCCTTACCTTCCTTTCGGGCAGCAGCTTTTAACGTCTGTATTTCATCAAAAACATACGGTGGTAGTTGATTAACTCTCGGAAAATCTTTATCCATTAAACAATTCTAACTATTTGTATCAAGTAAATTAAGTAATTCTTCGGGAGGCAGGTATCCAGGTATTAATTTTCCTTCTTGAGTAACTATAGAGGGCGTTCCTTGAACTCCAATTGATCTACCTAAATTAAAGTGACTTTCTACAGGGTTAATAGAGCAAACATTGTCTTGAATTTCTCCGCCTTGTTTTAAGACTGTTAAAGAATAATGGGGGTCATCTGCGCACCAAGCAGAAACAATTCTTCTATAAGAATCTGATCCAATTCCGGCTCTCGGATAAGCTAAGTAATTAACTTTTATTCCCAAATTAAGATATTCTTCAATTTGGCTATGAAACTGCCTGCAGTAACCACAATCTACATCCGTAAAAACAAATACATTGTGTTTTGCCTCTTTAGGTTCAAAAATAATGAACTGATTATCATCAAGCCCTTCTATTAAAGCTTTTCTCTGAAAATCTCTACGGGCTTCTGATTTATTTACTAGTCCTTCTTTGGTTATGAGATAAATATCTCCAGAAATTAAATAATTTCCATCTGAAGTGACGTACAAAGGTTCAACCCCTTCAAAATTTACTTCGTAATAGCCTTCAATGTCAGTTGAATTAATTGAGTTTAACTGAATAGATTCAGGCAACATCTCTTTTAACTTCTTTTCGATAGTTAAAGTTTCGTCATTACTAGTTTCATCATTGGAAGAGCATCCAAGAGAGAAACTGGAAACAATAATAATTAATGATAATTTAGCTAAGAAATTCATTTTTAACCTCTAGGGTGGTGCTCATTATGTAATTCTTTCATTCTATGTCTAGCTACTTCCGTATATATCTGTGTTGTTGAGAGGCTGGTGTGCCCTAATAAAAGTTGAACTGTCCTTAGATCAGCTCCATGATTAAGTAGGTGAGTTGCAAAAGCATGCCTTAAGGTGTGAGGCGAAAGATTTTTTTTGATCTCTGATTTTAGGGCATACTCCTTAATTCGATACCAAAAGGCTTGCCTGGTCATAGAACTTCCTCTTTTACTTAAAAAAAGAGCCGACTCTCTTTCATCCTTAATCATTAAAGTGCCTCTAGCTCTATTAATATACTCTGAAACCCAAAATAATGACTCCTCACCCATTGGAACTAATCTTTCCTTTTCTCCTTTACCAATAACCCTTATAACACCCTGCCTTAGATTAACATTCAACAAATCTAAATTTATTAACTCAGAAACTCTAAGCCCACAAGCATATATTAATTCAAGCATAGCTCTGTCTCTCAACCCTATAGGTTCTTTTGTGTCAGGGGCATTTATTAATTTTTCTACTTCTTCTTCAGATATTACCTTAGGGAGAGAGTGACCTAATTTAGGGCTATCTATTTTTGCAGTTGGATTTTCTTTTAAATTATATTTATTACTGAGCTGGTTATATAAAGCTCTTAAACTAGATAATGATCTAGCTGTTGATCTGCTGCTGTATCCTTTTTTTAATCTATAGGCCAAATAATCTAGAAGCTCTACTTTAGTAACTTCCAATAGATTGATTGTCTTTAACCATTTATTGAATGTAGATATATCTTGTCGATAAGCGCTTAATGTATTCTGACTTAGGCCTTTTTCAAGCCAAAGTTCATCGATAAAGTTATCGATTAATTCTTCTGATTCTGGGGATTTGCTGCTCATAAATTGATCAGCCCAATAAAATTGACTTAAGTAAGTTTTTCTTTAATTCTAGCAGAACGTCCAGTTCTTTCTCTTAGGTAGAATAATTTAGCTTGTCTCACATCTCCGCGTCTTTTAACTTTTATACCGCTGATGATAGGACTGTGAGTTTGAAAAGTCCTTTCAACTCCAATCCCGTTAGATATCTTTCTAACAATAAAAGAAGAGCCTAAACCTCTCTTTTTTATAGACAAAACAATGCCTTCAAACGGTTGCAGTCTCTCTCTGCTTCCTTCAACAACTCTTACATCAACAGTAACCGTATCCCCAGGAGCAAAATCAGGGATATCATCTCTTAACTGAGAAGCTTCTGCGACTTGTATGTGCTTGTTTCTACTCATTTCTATAATTAATCTTTTTGAAGTTGCGCATTCTATCAGATAACAGTATTAACCTTCACCTTTAATTTCATCAATTAATTCTGCTTCTTCAGAAGTGAATTCTCTTCTTTCGATAAGGTCAGGTCTAGTGGATAAAGTCCTCCTCAAAGACTCTTTTAGCCTCCATCTTCTAATTTCTGCATGATTTCCACTTAATAAAACTTCAGGAACATTGCCGTAATTGCTCTTTTCAGGTCGAGTGTATTGGGGAAATTCTAATAAACCATTATTAAAAGACTCTTCCACAATAGAATTATCGTCACCCAAGACTCCTTCAATTAGTCTAGAAATACCTTCTAATAAAATTAAAGCCGGTAATTCACCTCCATTAAGAATGTAGTCTCCCACTGAACAAACTTCATCCACACAAGCTTCTTCAACTCTATTATCTATACCTTCGTATCGTCCAGAAATTATAGTTAAATTCTCCTTTTTGCTTAATTCTAATAATTTTTGTTGATTTAAAACTTTTCCATGAGGGGCCATACAAACAACATAAGTTTCGTTTTCTTTCTTAATGGCATTAACTGTTTTTATTATAGGTTCTGGTTGCAAAACCATTCCAGATCCTCCGCCATACGGTCTATCATCTAAACGTCCATTCTTATCTTCTGAGAATTCTCTCGGGTTCCAAGTTGAAATAGAAAATTTGTTCTCGGAGATTGCATTAGAAATAATCCCATGGGATACAAAATCTTGTATGAGTTCTGGAAAAATAGTAACTAAGTTGAAATGCATTTAATAATCTTCCGGCCAATCAATTAAGATTGTTTTATCTTTTTTATTTATTTCTTTTACCACGTTATCCTTTATGTAAGGCACTAGTCTTTCTTTTTCATCGACACTGTTTTCAGTTGGTTCTATGACTAGGACATCATTAGCATTTGTTTCCAATATCTCCTTAATTTTTCCTAGGTCAACATTATCTAAATTCTTAACGTTCAAACCTTCTAACTCAAAGTAGTAAGCTTGATTGTCATCTAATACAGGAAGGGAATCTTCTAAAATAAAAAGCTCTTTATCTCTTAGCTTCTCCGAGTCATTTCTTGAGTTGGTTTCCTGAAATTTAAGAATAACCCTATCTTTTTGCAATAATAGCTTTTCTACTTTTACTGCCTTTCCGTCTTCAAGAAACAATCCCTCGTAGTCAGGGAGTTTATTCGCGTCTTCTCCATAATAGTGGATATAGAGAAAACCCTTCACTCCATGAGGCTTTCCTAATTTTCCTAGTAATATTTTTCGGTCTGAGGACCGCATCAATAAACGAGAAGGTTCTTCTTAAGAACTTTTATCTTCGTCCTCTTCCTTTGCTGGAGCTTCTTCTACCGGAGCTTCTTCTACTGGAGCTTCCTCTGCTGGCGCTACTTCTTCTGCTGCTTCCTCTGCTGGAGCTTCCTCTACCGGAGCTTCTTCTGCTGG
>CAJWKH010000052.1 GCA_913042085.1 uncultured Gammaproteobacteria bacterium
CTTCTTCCAATGGAGGTTTTTGTAGAATCACCCAATTGACCAAGAATAGGGTCTGTAATTACATCAGTAAATCTTGCAACTAAAAGTAAGTTTGCGATTATATAAAGCGGAATGCCTACAACTTCAGAATAGAAAGGAATTAACCAAATAGCTATAGGATAGCCAATCATCGCTAGTGGTGTAGCTAAACCTCCGTAAGCTAATATAGTATTTCGCTTAACTTGTTGTGTGTTATCCATATCTCCCCAAATCCTTTAGGGTTATATTAAAGATTTAACTTATATAGACAATCGATTTAGACCATTAATTACAGATTCCAGACCTGCAATTACAGTGTTTTGATGAATGCCGACCCCCCAAACAGACTGATCTTTATAAGAAATCTCCGAATAAGCTACGGCTTTAGCATCAGAACCAGAACTAATTGCATGTTGATGATAGTCAGCTATTTTTACGTCAAGCTCTAAATTTGTATTTAAAGCATCCATCATTGCGTCTATAGGGCCATTACCAGATCCTTTTATGGCTTTAGTCTCATTTCCTTTCTTGATCTTTATTTCTATTTCATCTTCTTGAATGCCTTCTTTGTTTGCTCTTGAATTAATATGATGTTCTAGGAACTTAAAAGTCCCATTTTCATTGAAATAAGTTTCTTGAAACGTGTCCCAAATATCAGAAGCTGAGATTTCTTTTCCAGTTTCATCAGTGATCCTTTGGATAACTTGACTAAACTCTATTTGTAGCCTTCTAGGCATACTTAAACCATGATCTTTTTCTAAGAGATAAGCAACACCACCTTTGCCAGATTGGCTATTTATTCTTATAACTGCCTCATAAGATCTACCTACATCTTTAGGGTCAATTGGAAGGTAGGGCACTTCCCAAGTCTCTTGATTAGAATTTCTTATTTCATTTAATCCTTTTTTGATTGCGTCTTGATGCGATCCTGAAAAAGCAGTAAACACCAGGTCTCCAGCGTAAGGATGTCTTGGGTGTACAGGCAGTTGATTACAATACTCAGTTTCTCGCATTATCGGATTTATATCAGAAAAATCTAGTTCAGGATCCACTCCTTGAGTAAGCATATTTAAAGCTAAAGTAACTAAATCAACATTCCCAGTTCTTTCCCCATTACCAAATAAAGTACCTTCTATCCTGTCAGCTCCTGCCATTACACCTAACTCTGTTGCTGCTACTGCAGTGCCACGATCATTATGAGGATGAAGGCTGATGATAATATTTTCTCTATTATCTATGTTCGTACAAACCCACTCTATTTGATCTGCATAAATATTAGGAGATGCCATTTCAACAGTGGCTGGAAGGTTAATTATCGTTTTCTTTTCCTTGGTAGGCTCCCATATCTCATTAACTGCATTACATACTTCAACGGCATATGGAAGCTCAGTGCCTGTAAAGCTTTCAGGGCTATATTCAAACGTCCAGTCAGTGTTAGGATATTTTTCTGAATAATCCCTAACTTCTTTTGCTCCATCCGTAGCTATTTTTTTTATCCCTTTTTCATCGCTATTAAAAACAACTCGTCTTTGTAAGGTGGAAGTAGAGTTATATACATGCACTATCGCACGAGGAGCACCCTCTAAAGCCTCGTAGGTTTTTTTTATAAGCTCTGGTCTAGCCTGTGTTAATGCTTGAATGGTTACATGCTCAGGTATTAAATTCTCATTTATTATTTTTCGTACAAAATCGAAATCTGTTTGTGAGGCGGAAGGGAAACCTACTTCAATTTCTCTAAAACCAATATCAAGAAGCATCTTAAACATTCTAAGCTTCCTTTCTTCTCCCATTGGCTCAATTAGAGCTTGATTGCCATCTCTCAAATCCACGCTGCACCAAATAGGAGCTTTGTTTATGCTTTTAGTTGGCCAACTCCTGCCCTCTAATTGAATTAGCTCAAAAGGTTTGTATTTTGAAACAGATTTATTGATTATTTTAGCCAATATTATTTATCCCTATTTAAAGTTTAGATATTAGAAATACGAGGAAGTTTATTAATAAACTTATAGATATAAACCCGGTAATCTCTTGTTTAAAGAGACCGAGTAGGTAAGTCGATTAACCAATTCTTTTATTACGACTAAAATCATTAAACACTAGCTTATATATGCCAATGGTAGCGGTCAAGTTGTGAGTTTTGAATCTAAGGGTAAAATTAACCTAAATGGGGTTATCAAAATACAATAAATTAGAAAAACTAGGGTTCACTTTCTGGACCAAGCGTCAAAATGATGAAATACATCTTGAATCTTTTCTTATTGGAGGTTCTGCTCTAGCAATTTGCACTTCCAGCAACTTAGATTTTAATTTAATTGAGAGAGAAAGATTTATTACATCTATGGCTTATTTTTTAAAGAATGAAACAGTAAAGAAAATAAATATTGAAGAAGTTGTTAAAAACGATATAAAAACAGCCTTTTTTTTCGACTGCTCTCTTACAGAGATTCTGGAAGCAGACTATATAAGGATTTTTTCGCTTCCTTCTTTAAAAGATATTTGCAGCTCAGCCAATACAAAAAAAGATTTTTTAGTTAAGTTAAAAGAAGACCTGGATTCTTGAAAGGAATGATTAAAACTGAATATGATTATCTAGGAGAGCAGGATATTGAGACTGTTCTAGACATCGAAAGAGAATCAAACCCTTTTCCTTGGACCTTAACAAATTTTAAAGACTGTATAGAAAAAGGATATTATTCTTTGGTCCTTAAAGAAGATGAGGAGGTAATTGGGTTTGCGATACTGTCTGTATCAACAGAAGAATCTCATTTATTAAATATAGGTCTAACGTCTGCAAAAAGAGGACAGGGTTTGGGTAAGGAATTACTTGAAAAGATGATCATTGCAGCTGAAGTTATGGGGAGTAAGGAAATGTTCCTTGAAGTAAGAATCTCAAATTCTGTAGCCATTGATTTGTATAAGGCTTTAGACTTCAAGGAAATTGGTTTAAGAAAGAATTATTACAGATTAGAAAACGGGAGGGAAGATGCTATTTTGATGTCTAAACCCTTAAAAAAAGGTTTATTGAGCGAGTTCTTCTTTTCTTCTATTTAATTAATTTATCTATATCTTTTGCAATTTTATCTGGCGCTGTAGTGCTTCCATATCTAGCTATAGGTTCTCCAGCGCTATTAATAAGAAATTTTGTAAAGTTCCATTTTATTTTTTTAGAACCCAGAACGCCCTTTTTTTCTGAACAGAGGAACTTATATAAAGGATGAGCACTTTCTCCGTTCACGTCTATCTTACTAAACACTGGGAAGGTGGTCTTAAAGTTATTAGAGCAAAATTCTTGTATTTCATTATCGGATCCTGGCTCTTGACCGCCAAACTGATTGCAAGGAAACGCAAGAACAGAAAACTGTTCAGAATCATATTTTTCTTGAAGAGATTGCAACCCATCATATTGAGGGGTAAAGCCACATTTACTGGCAGTGTTAACTATCAGTAATGTTTTACCTCTAAAGTCAGATAAATTGACTTTATTTCCAGATGAGTCATCGCATGAAAAATCGTAAATGTTTGTATCCATTTCTTTCTTAAATTTTTTATAATTCGCGTATTATACGTTTAGCAAATATATAAAGAAATTTATTTAAGGAGAGAAAGTGGAATATAGGAAACTAGGAAATACAGACATTGACGTAAGTGTAATTTGTTTAGGAACCATGACATGGGGGCAGCAAAATACCATGGAAGAAGGTCATGAGCAGATGGATTATGCTCTTGATCAAGGCGTTAATTTTTTTGATGCTGCTGAACTTTATCCAATTCCCCCTAAAGCAGAAACTCAAGGTAAGACAGAAGAATGCATAGGGTCATGGTTTAAGAAAACTGGGAATAGAGAAAAAATTATTTTAGCAACCAAGGTAGCTGGTAGGAGTCCTATGAGTTGGTTTAGAGGGGAGGGAACTAAATTAGATAGAGAGAATATTGAAGCTGCCGTTGAAGCTAGCCTAGAAAGGTTGCAAACGGACTACATAGATCTTTATCAATTACATTGGCCAGATAGACCAATGTCTATGTTTGGATCGGGAGGTATAGGATATAAGCACATTGATTCGGAAAGTATTCCTATAAATGAAACATTACAAGTTTTATCAGGTCTGGTTACTAGCGGTAAGATAAGATGCGTAGGTTTATCCAATGAAACGTCCTGGGGCCTATCTGAGTTTCTTAAGTATTCTGAAATGAATGATCTCCCTAGAGTTGTTTCAGTCCAAAATGCTTACAATTTTTTAAATAGAACTTATGAGCAAGGAATGTCTGAGTACTTCCACAGATCTCAAGTAGGTTTATTGGCGTATTCACCTTTGGCGCAAGGTTACTTAACTGGTAAGTATATTGATGGCGCAAGACCAGAAGGATCTAGAACAGCATTATTTGAGAGAGGTGACAGGTATGAAGTCCCAGGAGCAAATGAAGCCATTAAGTCTTATGTGGCCTATGCAGAGTCAATTGGAATGGACCCTTCAGTCATGGCTAACGCTTTTGTAAATTCTAGAGATTTTGTTACTTCAAATATTATTGGAGCCACTACAATGGAACAATTGAAATTGGCTGTGGGTAGTATTGAAGTTAAATTAGAAGAAGAAAATCTCCAAGCAATTGAAGAAATACATAGAAATAATCCTAATCTTTGCCCTTAAATTTGAATATTGAGAATCTATCTTGGGAGTGGAAATCTTTTAGTGAGCTCAAAAGAGATGAGCTATATGAGATTTTAAGGTTTAGACAGGAGATTTTTGTAGTAGAACAAAAATCTTGGTACCTAGATGCAGATGGACTAGATCAATGCAGTTTACATTTATTGGTTTCAGACCAAGGAAGTTTAATCGGCTATTTGAGATTGACTCCCCCTGGTGAAAAATACTCTGAGGCTTCTATAGGAAGAGTTTCAATAGATGAAGGTTATAGAGGAAAAAGATTAGGTGACCGCTTGTTAAATATGGGATTAGAAAAAGGTAAAGAGGCTTATGGATATGGTTCCTGTAGGATTTCTGCTCAAGAATATCTTATTTCTTATTATGAAAAACATGGATTTAAAGTTCAAGGAAACCCTTACGATGAAGACGGAATACCGCACATTGAGATGTTGTTAGATGGATGACCTAACTAAACATCAATCCATTTTAGGAATAGGTTTAATTATAGGAATACTATTAGCTGCATTGGCAATAGTTGAGAAGAATAATATAACTGATCAAAATTGGGCTGCTAAGATAGAGGATCAACTAATTCCTTACGAAAGATACCAAATGCAATTAGAAGGTTTAGCTAAAGACAAGAGGTCACCTTTAACTAATCGAGACAAGGAATACGTCCTTGAAAGAATGATAGAAGAAGAATTGCTGATTAAAAGGGCTATAGATTTAGGAATGTTAGAAAATAATCCAATGGCAAGAGGAACAATTGTTCAGCAAATGATAAAGAATATAGTTACTGAAGGTTCACGTACAGAACCTCAAGAAAATGAATTAATTGAATTCTTTCAAGAAAATATAGGTTTCTTCACTAAAGCCAATAGACTTAGAGTGAGACAAATTTATTTTTCGAAAGATGACTTTGGAGATGAAGTTGTTGAAAAGGCAAAAGATGCTTTTATTAGGCTTAATAAAGGTGAAAATTTTGAAAAAGTTGCTTTAAGCGGAAGTAAATCAGCTCTCAAAATCCCTGATACTCTTATGAATCTAAGTAAAGTCAGGGAATACATTGGCCCCTCTCTAATGAGGGAGGCGCAACTTCTTAAGCCAGGCTATTCTTCAGCACCTAACAAAGTTTCTGGTGGATACAAGATAATTTATTTAGTTGATAGAGAGGATGCTACTCAACCTGAATATTCCAACATAAGAAGCACAGTATTATCTGAGTTTTTGAAAAGAAGAGATGATCAATCGTTAAGAAAATATCTGGATAATCTAAAAAATTGGTATGACGTAACCAGAAACATTAAAGAGTAGGATGTATTCTAGAGCGTTTTTAGCTTTTCTTATCTTAATCTTATCAACTTTGATTTATTCTCATCAAAGGAGCGAGTCTTATTCTCGTATTGAGATAGCAAATGATGATGAAGCAGTATTTATAGAAATTGATTTTAACGTTCAGATTTCTGTACTTTCTAAGATTAAGTCTAATTTTGATGAATCTTGGGAAAGTAGTCTGCAAGAAGAGGTTTTAAGTAATTATAAAATAGAAGGATCCTGCCAATTAGATCAAGGCCCATACTTCAAGTCCTCATTAAGTACTGGCTACGTGTCCCTTAGGTGGAGACAATCGTGTGAGAAAGAACCTGTGGAAATATTCTTCAACCTTTTTTTCAATGAAGATTCTTCTCATGTCCATATAGCGACCATAAATATAGATAAGCAAACTTACCCAGAAAAGATATTCACGGTCTCTTCGAAAAGATGGAATGAATCTTCTTTATTAAATAAAGAAGAAACTTCTGCCTATTCATCCTTTTATGATTATCTAACATTAGGTGTAAAACATATTCTAACGGGATTAGACCATATAGCTTTTTTGTTAGGATTGTTGTTGTTGAACCTTAAAAGAAGGAATTTAATAATAGTGATTACTGGCTTTACTGTTGGTCACAGTATTACGCTAGCTTTAGGTGCCCTAAATTACATTACCCCAGCTTCTTTATTTGTTGAAGCACTTATTGGATATTCTATTGTTATTGTTGCAATAGAATGTGTTGCTTCAATAACAAAACAATACGCTCTCTATAATAGATACCTGCTTTATTCATGGATTTTATTCATCGTTTTCTTTAGTTTAATGGGCAGTCAGAAATATATTATGGGACTTTTAGGTTTGGGTTTATTTTCTTACTGCTATTTCGGTCTTTCTGAAAGGTTCAAAAATCAGAAGTTAATATTAATTGTTACTATTTTATTTGGGCTTGTGCATGGCTTTGGATTTGCAGGAAATTTATCTTCTATTGGATTAATGCAAGATAGATTTATACCAGCTTTAATAGGTTTTAATTTGGGCGTAGAGGCTGGACAGATATTAATAATTCTTTCGTTTCTAGTTTTAATGTATTTATTTAAGAGGTTAATCAACTTTAGAGTAGACTTACTTAGAATGTATGGCGCATCTAGCCTAGCTTGTTTAGGTGTTTATTGGTTCGTGGAGAGACTGTTTTAGATTATTCTAATATTTTCTGCTTGAGGCCCTTTTTCAGTATCTTCTACAGAAAATCTAACTCTGGTATCTTCTTTTAGCTTTCTTCTGTCTTGACTCTGCACAGATCGGAGATGAACAAAAAGGTCACCTCCCTTATCTCTTATCAAGAACCCGTAGCCTTTACTGGGGTCGAACCATTTTATTGTTCCAGTTTCGCCTCTAAAGTTTCTTTTTATTTTTCTTCCATAAATATAGCCAATAACTGACAAGAACCCCATAGACCAAAAAATAGCCAAAACAATAAACATTTGAGAGCTTCCCAAAGGCAATTGATTGCCTGACATATAAGCAATCATAACCGTGTAAAGACAGGCTATTAATCCACTGGTTATGAAAGATCTAAAAAACATAGTTAATTATGAAATTATTATAACTAATTTTAAAAACTTATGATCTAGATCAACCTACTTATTTCTTTTAATTGGTGATTAAGGTTATTGAGTTCTTTCGAAATTAATTCAAATCTTTCTCGTTGGTCTTGAACCAATTCTTTAGGGGCATTATCAGTGAATTTTTTATTAGTAAGTTTTGAAGAGAGTATCTTATGTTCTTTGGACATCTTTTCAATTTTCTTTGTTAGCCTCTGACTTTCCTCTTTAGGGTCAATTAGTCCTTCTAAAGGAATTAAAACTTTCAAGTTTTCAACAACCACTACAGCAGAAGGGGGAAGGTCTTCACCTTCATTGATCCAATCAAGACTTTCTAATCCTGCAATTTCTTTTATTAGATCCGTTAAAACCTCTGATCTATTTTTATCTATTTTGTCTCCATCTTTATAAAACGCTTTTATCCTCTCGGAAGGTTTAATGAGCATTTCACCTCTAATGTTTCTTACTCCAGAGACTATTTCTTTTAGCCATTCAATAGATTTAAATTCATCATCAGAAAGGTTTTCTTTATGCTTCGGAGTTTCAGCAATCATAATACTTTTCTCCGGATTCTGATGAAAAGGCTTAAACTGGATCCATATTTCTTCAGTTATGAAGGGCATTATAGGGTGAGCAAGCCTTAAAGTTTTTTCTAATAGACTCACCATAGATTTAACTATTCTAGAATTATCTTCACCTTCTTTAGATAGTTTAATTTTCGATAATTCTATATACCAATCGCAAAACTCATACCAGATAAATTCATAGATAGCTTTGGTAGCTAAATCAAATCTAAAGTTCTCGAAGGCATCATTCACCTTCTTTACGGTTAAGTTAAATTT
>CAJWKH010000053.1 GCA_913042085.1 uncultured Gammaproteobacteria bacterium
GAAGAAGAAGATAATTTAGATGCAGATACTAATGGTGGTATTCACTCTTCAAAAACAGATGATACTGAAACCCTTCCAAGATTATCTATAACTAGAAATCTTGAAGATGGAATCGTTTATTTAACTTCTTCTAAAGGTTATGAGCCTGGCGGTTTAAATGGAAGTGTTCCTTTCACTGATGCAAGCGGAAATAGATTACTTCAACCTTTTGGAATTGAAGAAGCTACTCAGCATGAATTAGGCTGGAAAGGTTCTACGTTTGGAGGAAGGGGAACAGCTTCAGTTGCTATCTTCCAGATTGACTACACTGACAGAGCTTTCCAAGTACTAGCTCCTAACCCAGCTGGACCAGGTTTGATTGAGTATGTAACAAATATTGGTGACACGGAGCAAAGTGGTCTTGAAGTTGAATTAGCAGTACAAGTAACTGACTTCCTTCAATTTTCACTTGCTGGTGGTTGGTTAAGTGCTGAGTGGGACGATCCTACAGTCATGGCTGACGGTACAGTTCTAAGTGGGAAAACCCCTTCTAACGTAATTGACAACAGTATGTTGTTAGAGGTTAACTATGCTAGACCTCTTGAAGATGGCGCTGAATTAACTTTTGATATTCAATGGAGTCATCAAGGACAAGGAGAGAGTATGCCTCCTGCAAATCCTATTACTAATCCAAGCTATGCAGTTGTAAACCTTCAGTTTGGTTACAGCAAAGGACCTTGGGATTTTGCAATTAACGTAGACAACCTTTTAGATGAAGACTACTACACGGATCTTGAGAATTTCCCAAATTTTGGACTTGACTCTCCTGATTTCGGAGGCACAGGCCCGGCTACAATTGTTATAGGAACTTTTGGACAGCCAAAGGTTGCTTCAGCTAGCTTGATTTATAATTTCTAACTAGGAGAAATAAATGGAAGCAAATCCAGAATATAACCCGAGCGGTGTTGGTGACTGCATAGACACCAATAAATTACCTTGGCTACCAATTCCTAATGTACCCGGTATGTCTATTAAGCCCGCAAGAGCTAGTGGTGAAAGTGGTATTTTTAGTCTTATTTTTAAATTAGAAGCGGGAAGTTCTCTTCCTGCTTCTGTTTATCTTGGAGGGATGGATATGTTAATCCTCTCTGGTAAGGCGGAATATAACCAAGAAGACTCTAAGAGCATTTTAAATCCAGGAACATGGGGCTTTGTTTGTGCCAACTCAAGAGTGAATTCTTTCTTGGCATTAGAAGAAACTGAGGTTTTAGCTAACTTTTATAGTGGAGTCGCATTTTTAAAAGAAGATGGATCACTAGATTCTTTGTTAACTGCACTTGATGTAATGCAAATGGCTAAAGATAAGGGAATTATTCTTGTTCCTAACTCTTTAGAGGCTTGTATGGAAATAGAAGGTGAACAGTACAAAGGAAACGGGGAACCGTTAGCAATTACTAGTGGAAATGCTGGTAAGCTTGTTAATGATGAAGCTGATATTACAAAAAACTCCGAAGTAACGCATCCTCACTTTGTTGATACAAAGCAAGTACCTTGGTTAGTTCTACCGGGCATGGAAGACGTTGGACTTAAAGTATTAAGAGTTAGTCAAGAAACAGGTTACGTTTCTTTAATCGTTAGGCATAACGGTGTTGCAGACCCTCATACTCATATAGGTGCAAGCGATTTCTTGGTATTGCAAGGACAAATAGGAGTAAGAGCAGGACCTCCTGAAGGTTATGGACCGGGAATATGGTTTTATGAACCGGCCGGAGCAAGACATGATGCTACTCAAAGAGTCACTGATGAAGATCTTATTTATACAGCAAACCTTTATGGTCCTGTGATGTTTGATTCAGGTCCAGGAACCCAAATTGAGTCCCTTTTATCTTGGGTTGAGTACAAAGGAATGGCAGAAGCTAATGGAATCAAACTAGTGCCAAGCACTAGATCGGACGATTCTAGTTTATTAGCTTGGGCTCCTTTGCAGTCATAGTTTTGTAGTAATTCTCGAAACAAGCCATAATAAAGTATGGATGCTGAGTTTATTCTAAAGAATGCCTCTGTAATTGAAGGCAATGGATTGCCCCCTTATAAGGGCCATATCCATGTGGTTGATGGTGAAATTAAGGCTGTTCTCAAAGAAGAATCTAAATTACCCAAAGAAAAGATAGAAATTATTGATCTCAAAGGTCAGACAGTAATGCCTGGCTTAATAGATGCACATTGTCATATAAGTTTTGATGAGCCAGTATCAAACGATGAACTTTTCTTTCATAGAAGAGAAGGTCTTGCTTCCATTATTGCAGGAACAAATGCCCTAAAAGTGCTTCAATCAGGAGTCACAAGTTTTATTGATGCAGACAGTCTATATAGCGTTGGAGTCGATTTAAGGGATGCGATAGAAAGTGGAATTATTCCTGGTCCTAGAATGTCCGTAGGAGGTAACGCTTTAATAACTTCAGCAGGAGGAACGGCTGGAAGGTTAATTCCTGATGAAGGTAAAAGAGGTTACGGTGCTATCGTAACAAGCAGAGATGAAATAGTTCTTGAAATAAGAAGACAAATAAAAATGGGCGTTGATTGGATAAAAATCCATGTAACGGGAATGGTCCCAAGACAAGAATATGAAGGTGAGCTACAAGCCTGGAGTCGAGATGAGCTTAAATTAGCTTGCGATACAGCTCATGAATTAGGAATACCTGTTGTGGGTCATTGTAGAGGTGGTCCCAGTTTAAAAGATGCTGTGTCAGCTGGAATGGACATGATTCTTCATGGAACTTACATGGATGAAGAAGGATTGGAATTAATGGTAGAGAAAAATATCCCATTAGTTCCTACGTTTACATTCCAAGCTAATTTAATTGATTACGCAGAAGAGATGAATGCTTCAAAGGACTATAAGGCTATTTTTGAAAAAGAGATCGATGACAATATAGAAATATTTAGAAAAGCTTTTGATGCAGGAGTTACTTTTATTTGTGGAAGTGAAAGCGGATTTTCTGTAACTCCATATGGAGATTGGCATTACAAAGAACTAGAGGTTTTTGTTGATAAGCTCGAAATGACACCTTTGGAAGCCATAACTTGTGCAACTAAGAATGCTGCAAAAGCTATGAGGAAAGAAAATATATTAGGTCTGATTTCTCCTGGGTATAAAGCTGACTTATTAGTAATAGATGGCGATCCTTCAAAAGATGTAAGTATTTTAGGGAAAAAAGAGTTGATTAAGTACGTTATTCTAGACGGTAAAGAAGTAGATTTAACTCCCGCTCCTGAAAGGATAAAAGATCCAGATGGTTGGCGTATTTCCTCTTACTCTGGGAAGATACTCAAAAAAAATTAATCTTAAATAATCTATCAAAACTTTCTTGAAATGAGGAGTTATCCAGAAAAGAAACACGGTTATTCTGCTGTAGCAATTCTCACCCTAGCTCAAGTATTTGCTTTTATAGATAGACAAATCCCTTCAATGCTTGTTGAGCCCATCAAGCAAGACTTTAATCTGACAGATTCGCAGATTGCTTTGCTAGGAGGCGCAGCTTTTTCAATTTTTTATGCGGTCATGGCCCTTCCCATAGGGTATGCCGTAGATCGATATCAAAGGACTAAAGTTTTAGGCATAGGCATTTTTTTATGGTCTTTAATGACAGCGTTAGCTGGTTTGGCAAACTCATTTGGTAAACTCTTTGGTGCAAGAATTGGAGTTGCGGTAGGTGAAGCTGTAATGGCACCTACAAGTGTGTCCTTGGTTAGTGACTCTTTTCCTGAAAATAAACAAGGAAAACCTATGGGAATTATTACCTCCGGGGTTTACATAGGTATAGGTATTACTCTTCTTGGAGGCGGTTTCTTAATTGACTATCTAACAGAAATAGGTGGTATTAATCTACCATTAATAGGATATTTAAAACCTTGGCAAGCTACTTTCATGATAGTTGGCATACCGGGTTTAGTTTTAGCTTTTGCAGCCCTTTATTTAAAAGAACCTAAAAGAATAGAAGAGCAAGCTGGTATCGATAAGACAGGTAATAAGAAAAATGTTTTTCTTCACCTAAAAGAGCATAAAAGAACCTTAATTCCGATGTTTGGAGGGTTGATTTTTATGGCCCTTATTTTTTATTCTTTCAGTTTTTGGGCACCGACAATGATGATAAGAGCTTTTGACATATCCTTATCGGAAGTTGGTTTTATACTTGGGATTATAACTATATTAAGCTCAATAACTGGAACAATTCTTGCGGGGTCTGCGGTAGATTACTTACGCAATAAGAATTACTCTGATGCGCCAGTAAGGGCTGCAATGATTGCGGTGATACTGGCTTTACCTCCTATTATTGGACTATCATTCATTCACAGTGAACTTGGTGCCTGGATATGCATAGCCCTGTACCTCCTATTTATAAGCTCTTTTGCTCCTTTAGGGCTTTTAGCTATAAGCGGAGTAAGCACAGGGGATGTTAAGGGCCAAGCAGCAGCTGTACACGCTTTTCTTATGATGGCTTTTGGTTTAAGTCTAGGCCCACAATTGACTGCATTCTTTACAGATTATATTTTTGTTGACCCAAAATTATTGATAAATTCAATTTCCTTAACTGGTTTAATTGTTCTTCCTATATCAGCATTACTTTTTAAAATATCTTTAAGTAGATATAGGGAATCTTCAAAAAATTTACTTATTTAAACTCCCTTCCCAATCTCTTTATTTATTTGATACATCAAAGATAAAGCCTTGATAGTTATTTGAAGTAATTTCCTCAAGTTTTTCGGCATAAACTGGAACTCCTATGAAAGGAAGGAATGCTTTAGCCTTATTATCAATATTTGATCCGTTGTACCAAGATTCCGTAGATTTAAAAATGGTCATGCCAGCGATCTCATTAACTAAATCCATCCATTCTTCCTCTGCTGCAAGAGATGACTCAATAACACTTTTATTATTATCAATCATCCAACCAATACAATCTGTTATCCAATTAACGTGTTGTTCTATAGAAGGCATCATGTTTGATAATACAGATGGGCTACCAGGTCCTGTAATTGTAAAAAGATTTGGAAAATTACTAATTCCCAAACCTAAATAAGACTTTGCACCTTGTTTCCACTGGTCTCTTAAGATAATTCCATTTCTACCAACTATATCCAAACTGGTAAGAGCACCCGTCATAGCATCAAATCCAGTTGCTAAAATTAATGTATCAATATCATATTCTTTATCAGCTTCTATGCTGCTTTCTCCTATTCTATTTATAGGGTTGGAATGTAAATCAATTAAATAGACATTCTCTCTATTGAAAGTTTCAAAATAACCTGTATCAACACAAAGTCTTTTACCTCCAATGTGATATTTTGGGATTAATTTTTCAGCTGTCTCGGGGTCTTTAACTATTTCTTTTATTTTATTTCTTACAAAATCAGCTGCAACTTCATTTGCATTCGGGTCTACCGGAATATCGGCATAACCCCCAAAGAAGCCTAAACCATTACTTTTCCAATTTTCTTCTAACTGACCATTAACTTCATTAATATCAGATTCAGAAATAAATGCCTCTCCCGTATCACTGGCTATACCAAATCCGCTTGACCAATTTTCTTTTCTAAATTCTGCATACCTTGATTTAATATCTGCCTCTACCTCTTTATCCATAGGTCCATTATTAGAAGGTATTGAATAATTGGGAGTTCGTTGGAATACATATAGGTTTTTTATTTCTTTTGCTATCTCAGGGATAGTTTGAATAGACGAAGAGCCAGTGCCTATAATGGCAACATTCTTATTAGAAAGATCTACTTCTTCTCTGGGCCAATAAGATGTTGATAATAATTGGCCTTCAAAATTATCAAGACCTTCGATGTCTGGTTTATTGGGGACAGATAAACATCCAGTAGCAAAGATACAAAACTTAGATTCATAATTTTCTTTGTTAGTCTTTATTTTCCATAATGAAGATTCTTCATTGAATTTAGCCTCAAGAACTTCTTCTTCAAAACTTATATCTTTTCTAAGATCAAATCTATCTGCTACATGATTTAAGTACTCCAGAATTTCAGGCTGACCAGAATATTTTTCACTCCAATTCCAGTCTTGCTGAAGCCCTTCATCGAATTGATAAGAATATTCGAGTGATGGTATATCGCATCTTGCTCCAGGGTATCTATTCCAATTCCATGTTCCTCCAAGCTCATCAGATTTTTCAAGCACTACAGTTGTTAATCCCATATTTTTTAGTTTATGTAGCATGTATATTCCTGCTACACCTGCCCCAACTATTACAACGTCAGGATTTAATAATGTTCTACTTTGATTCATATTTCCCCCTCATCTATAGAATAAATTATCTACTTTAAAATTTATAGCATAAATTTTGAGTTAATAATCTTATAAATCTGAATGGAATTCAGCTCTTAAGATTAAATAATGGGCTAGAACAGTAGATTTTATTCCTAAAGATCTTATTATTGCCTCTTTCATTAGATCTTCATCAATAAAATCATTAGATAGCTCAGATAAAACTAATCCGATATGTAATCTATTTGCTTTCATTGCTTATGAATAAAAAAATATCCTTTCTCTAACAAAATCTTATTGGTAATATTCAATTCACTAAAGTAACTAGAAGGTAAAACATTTAAGATCTTAAATAAAGCATTAATATACATATTATGAAAAATACTCTATTAGCCCCTCCAGTTGTTTCCCAGATAGATAATAGTTCTGAGGAATTTGCTAAGTACAAAGAAGCAATGTTAGAAAAACTAGATGGCATTGAAGATCTCTTAGACTACGTTGAACTTGGTGGCGGTATGCACCACCATGAAAGACTGGCAGCAAGAGGAAAATTAGCTGTGAGAGACAGAATTGCGAACTTCATAGATCCAGATACACCTTTTTTAGAAATTAGTTCTCTAGCTGCTTATGCTTCTGCTTATCCAGTTGGAGGAGGTGCTGTAGCAGGAATAGGTATTGTTGCTGGAACAGAATGCGTGATCTTTGCTAACGACCCTACTGTCCTTGCAGGAGCTATGCATGCGTTTTCAGGTAAAAAATGGACTCGTGCAATGGAAATTTCAAGAGTTAATAAAATACCCTACGTTCAATTCGTAGAATCTGCTGGTGGCGATTTAAGAATGGGAGGTGGCAAAGGAAAAGGAAGTACTCAAGGAACTATATTAGGAGCTGGTCATTTTGCTGAATCTGGGAGAACTTTTTATGACGTAACAGAATTATCTAAATTGAGAATACCTACTATTTCGATTGTTTTTGGTTCGTCTACTGCAGGCGGAGCCTATCAACCTGGCATGTCTGATTACAATATTTTTATTAAAAAACAATCTAAGGTTTTCTTAGGAGGACCACCACTTGTCAAAATGGCTACAGGAGAAGAGTCTGATGATGAGACTTTAGGTGGAGGCCAAATGCATGCTGAAACTTCTGGTTTAGCTGACTATCTAGCTGAAGATGAAATGGATGCATTAAGGATAGGCAGAGAGGTGGTTTCGCATTTAAATTGGAGAAAAGAAGGAGCTAAACCTAAGCTCAAGCCAGATGACCCTGTACTTGATTCAGAAGATTTACTTGGACTTGTAGATCCAGATTTAAAAAGACCTTTTGATGTAAGGGAAGTAATTGGAAGAATCACTGATGGATCCCGGTTTGAAGAATTTAAACCTTTATTTGGACCAACCATAGTTTGTGGATTTGCTTCTATTCATGGGTACACCGTCGGAGTTTTAGGAAACAATGGACCTATCTTTCCTGATACAGCTTCTAAAGGAGCTCACTTCGTTCAATTATGTAATCAGATAGATGTTCCTATTATCTTCTTACAAAACATAACAGGTTTTGTTGTAGGTAAAGATTACGAAAGAGACGGTCAAATAAAAAAAGGAGCACAATTCCTTAATTCTGTATCAAATTCAACAGTACCTCACCTAACGGTTATTTTAGGTGCAAGCTACGGAGCGGGTACTTATGCCATGTCCGGAAGAGCATACGATAATAAATTCACCTTTCTTTGGCCCACAGCAAAGATAGCTGTTATGGGACCTCAACAAATAGCTGGGGTTATGTCTATTGTTAGGAGAGCAAGAGCAGCAAGATTAGGAGAAAAGCTTGACGAAAAAGAAGATGCCGAGATGGTTGCATTTGCTGAAAGAGTCCAAGAGGA
>CAJWKH010000054.1 GCA_913042085.1 uncultured Gammaproteobacteria bacterium
TATGAAATTGCAAGAGCTGGATGGATAGGAGATTATCAGGATCCTAAGTCTTTTTTAGACATGATGGTTACTGGAAGAGGTAATAATCAAACAGGCTGGTCTAACGAAGATTATGACAATCTTTTGATTAAAGCTGCAAACTCAACTTCACAAAGAGAAAGGTTCTTGTATATGTACGAGGCAGAAAAGATTCTTATGGATGAGCTTCCTATTATCCCTATTTACACTTATACAAGAATATTTATGAAGCATGGAAGTGTAGAAGGCTGGAATCCCAACTTATTAGATTCTCACGCTTACCAATATATTTCTATAGAAGATAAATAAGCGTTTATGTTCAATCTAATTTTAAGAAGGGTAGTTATAGCTATACCAGTTCTTCTAACTGTCATTACTTTAACTTTTCTTATGGTGCACTCAGCTCCAGGAGGACCCTTTGATGAAGAGAAGGCTGTATCTGCCGAAGTCCTTGCTAAATTAAATGAACGCTATAATTTAGATCAACCACTCTCTACTCAATATTTTGATTACCTATCCGGCGTATTGGTAGGAGATTTCGGTCCATCTTTTCGATACCCAGGAAGATCTGTAACGGAGTTAATTTCTATCGGATTACCGACTACTTTTGAATTAGCTCTTTATTCAATTCTGTTTGCCTTATGTGTAGGAATTCTAGCAGGTGTGCTTGGCGCACTAAGACCTAATACGGCTTTAGATTACATACCTATGTCTACTGCGATGATAGGTATTTGCATACCTTCTATTATTTTAGGACCTACTTTAATTCTAGTATTTGGAATATGGCTTGAATGGGTTCCTGTTTCAGGTTGGGGCTATATGCCAGGAGATAAAATATTACCTATTATTACATTAGGAACAGCCTACGCCGCTTATTGTGCACGTTTAACGAGAGGCGGAATGTTAGAAATCCTAAATCAAGATTTTATTAGGACGGCAAGAGCTAAAGGGCTATCAGAAACTAGAGTGGTTGTGGTTCATGCTTTAAGAGGGGGGCTTACTCCTGTAATTGCATTTTTGGGGCCTGCCATGGCCGGATTGTTGGCAGGTTCTTTCGTTGTAGAAACAATATTTGGTATTCCAGGCTTAGGGAGATTCTATGTAGAAGCTGCTTTTAATAGAGACTACACTATGATTCTTGGATCTTCTATTTTCTTTTCTTTCCTAATTGTCTCCTTTAACTTAATTTCAGATCTAGTTGCAGCTGCCCTTAATCCTAAATTAAGAGACTAAAATGAATAATAGTTTGTGGAAAGATGCTTTTGATAGATTAATTTCTAATAAATTATCTTTATTTGGTTCTATCTATATTTTATTCATTATTATTTTAGCTCTAATTACTCCTCTAATTGCTCCTTATGATTACGCGTACCAAGATCTTGATCTTGGACCTTCTGGACCTTCAGCATTGCATTGGCTGGGCACTGATACTCTGGGTAGGGATTTGTTAACTAGAATGATGTACGGAAGCAGAGTGTCTTTAATGGTTGGTTTTTTAGCCACCATGGTTGCTCTATCTATTGGAGTTATATGGGGAACGGTTGCTGGATTCTCAGGAGGTAAAGTAGATACCATTATGATGAGAATAGTAGACGTTCTTTACGGAATACCTTTTATCATTTTCGTTATTCTTTTAATGGTTATATTTGGCAGGAATTTAATCCTATTATTTATGGCCATAGGTGCAGTGGAATGGCTAACTATGGCTCGAATAGTTAGAAGTCAGGTCATGTCCTTAAGTAAACAAGAGTTTATATTGGCTGCGGAAGCTATGGGAGTAAGCAGGGTAGGGATTATTTATAAACACTTAATTCCTAATGCGATAGGTCCAGTTATTGTTTACGCCACTTTAACCGTTCCTCAGATAATGCTTTTAGAAGCGTTTTTAAGCTTTTTAGGTCTAGGTGTTCAAGCTCCATTAAGCTCTTGGGGGTTATTGATCCGTGATGGCGCAGTGTCTATGGAAGAGTATTGGTGGTTATTGATATTTCCTTCCTTAGCCTTCTCTCTAACTTTATTCTCGTTGAATTTCATAGGGGATGGTTTAAGAGATGCCTTGGATCCTAGAACCTCAGACTCGTAGGAACTCTACAAGAAAAGTTTCAAAACTTGACCAGGAAATATCTTCGAAGGATCTTTTATTTCATTCCATTCTTGGATTTGTGATGAAGTGATATCAAATTTAGAAGCTATTCTACTTACAGTATCTCCTGCCTTAACAGGGTACAGCATGGTTCTTAATTGCTTAGACGGAATATCCTGTCTAATTCTTTCATAACGAGAGAATATCTTTATTGCTTGATTAATCTGTAAAGGCTTTTCAATCTTTAACTCATTCCATAAGACTATGTCTTCAATTGAAACTTTAAACTTCTTTGAAATATTCCATAGAGAATCTCCTTTTGTAACCTTATAAGTCCTTTCTCTAGGGCTTTCCTTATTAGCCCAAGCAGAACCTCTAGGAACCATGATTTCTCTTCCTGCTATGATTAAATCAGATGACATGCCGTTAATTTCTTTCAGGACTGATACCTCTATTTTAAATCTGGAAGCAATTCTAGAAAGGCTATCTCCTCTTCTAATTTTGTATCTATCCCACCTCACTAGATCATTTTGGCCTAAAGAATCGAGCTGAGTAATAAATCTATCTGATACTCCGATAGGTAGAAGTAAGTAATGAGGTCCACTTGGATCGGTTGCCCATTGATTAAAACCAGGGTTAAGTTCGTATATAGTTTCAGGTTTAAGACCGGCTAAATCAGCAGCCTGCATTAGGTCCAATTGCCCAGGAATCTTAACCTTTTGGAAATAAGCTCTGTTGGCAATAGAAGGCAGGTGAACGTCAAATGAATCTGGGTCTCTAATCAGTTCACATAACACTAGAAGTTTAGGTACATAAGCCGTGGTTTCTTTGGGTAGATTTAAATCCCAGAATCTAGTTGGTTTACCAGCTTTTTTATTTTTCCTAATAGCTCTATTAACTCTAGTAGGACCGGCGTTGTAGGCAGCCATAGCCAGCAACCAATCCCCTTCAAACTTTTCATTTAGGTAAGTTAAGAATTTAAGAGCAGCTTCAGTGGAAGCCATTACGTCTTTCTTACCGTCATACCACCAATTGGACTTCAATCCCCATTCTTTACCTGTAGCAGGCAAGAATTGCCATATCCCTGTAGCTCCATCAACTGATTTGGCGTAAGGATTAAATTCGCTTTCTACAAAAGGCAATAAAGCTAGCTCTACTGGTAAATTGAGCTCTTGAGCTCTACTTAAAGTATGAAATAAATATCTTTGACCCGATTTGCTGATTCTGTTGACCGCTGTTTGGTTGCTATACAGCCTTTCTCTATAAACACTTGTTGCTGCAATTTGATCCTCAGGAATAGTTAAAGTAAGGTCTACTCTAATTCTTTCCCATATGTCATAAGGCGCCTTTTCGATTACTGATTCAATTATTTTAGGGGTATCTGCAGTAATTACTTTAGAATCAAGTTGAATTACTTCTTTACTTATAGCCGTGCTTGAACAACTACAAAGAATAGCTAGGGATAAAGCTATCGAATATTTGTTCATTTAAAAGTTATCTTTCCAGTCTCTTATAGCCCCCAATACTTCATGGGGCTCTTTAAGTTCATTACTAGAGTAATTGGTAGCGGCATCTATAACAGTTTTTTCTTCACACCTCATGAAAGGATTTATTTTCAACTCTGAGCCAATATCTGAAGGTAAGGTTTCTTTATCTAATTCTCTAAGTTTATCTACTTCCTCTATTTTATCTTTGATAAATTGATTGTCAGGCTCTACGGTAATAGCGAAGGTAAGATTTGACTGAGTATATTCATGACCACAATAAACCTTAGTATTCTCAGGAAGAATAGAAAACCTTGAAATTGACTCGTGCATTTGTAATGGAGTGCCTTCAAATATTCTACCGCAACCAGCCGAGAACAAAGTATCTCCGCAAAAGAGGATAGGTTCGGAACAAGCCTCTTCAGAATAATAGGCTAATTGATCAAGGGTATGGCCAGGAGTAGAAAGAGCAATAAATTTCTTTCCTAAGAGCTCAAATTCTTCATTATCAGTTAAAGGAGAGCTGATACCTTGTATGTGGCCTCCGCCCGGGCCATAAACATCGCAGTTAAAATGATCTTTGAGTTCTTGAATGCCCCCACTGTGATCAAAATGGTGGTGGGTAATAATTATGCTCTTAAGATCGAGTTTTAGTTTATTAAAAGTTTCCAGTACTGGTTTAGGGTCCCCAGGATCAACAACAATAGCTTTTTCTCCTTCAACTAAAGTCCAGATGTAGTTGTCGGAAAATGCTCTAATTGGGAATATTTCTAACATAATTTGATGTTGATTTTACACTTACTATGAAAGAATAGTTAGTCTATCTGTAATACAATTGAATTATATTTGTATGGATGAAATAGAGATATTTACTGACGGCGCTTGTCGAGGAAATCCTGGTTTGGGAGGGTGGGGCGCTTTGATCAGAAAGAATGGTGAAGAAAGTTCTCTTTGGGGAGGAGAAAGGGATACAACAAATAACAGAATGGAGATGGAAGCTGCAATTAGAGGTCTCGAATCAATTATTGAAAGTTCAACTATTACTATTACTACTGATTCAAATTACCTAAAAGACGGCATCACACAATGGTTGGAAGGATGGAAGAAGAAAGACTGGAAAACAGCAGCTAGGAAACCTGTTAAGAATAAAGATTTATGGATGCGCTTAGATGAACTTTCTCAGTTTCACAAGGTAAATTGGAAGTGGGTTAAGGGACACAGTGGACATAGAGAGAATGAAATTGCTGACTTGTTAGCAAATAAAGGCATAGATGAGTTGTAGATGAATAGACAAATTATTTTAGACACTGAAACAACAGGACTTGATTTTAAGACTGGTCACAGAATCATTGAGATTGGTTGTGTGGAGATAGTTAATAGGAAGTTTACTGGTAACGAATATCACACATACATTAACCCTGGCAGGGATAGCGATGAAGGTGCATTAAGAGTTCATGGCCTTACTGCGGAGTTTTTATCAGACAAACCTAGGTTTTCAGAAATTTATGAAGATTTCATTAATTTTATAAAAGACTCTGAGCTGCTTATACATAATGCTGAATTTGATATAGGCTTTTTGGATAATGAAATAAAGTTGGTTTCTAAAAACTTAAACCCTGTCGAGAAAGAAGTTATCAAAATCACCGATACCCTTCAGATAGCTAGAGAAAAGCATCCAGGTCAAAGAAATAGCTTAGATGCCTTAGTTAACAGGTATGAAATTAATGGATACGACAGAGAACTTCACGGCGCTTTACTTGATTCAAAAATATTAGGAGATGTTTATCTTTCGATGACTGGAGGTCAAAGCGCTTTAGATTTCACTGCGAATGATAGTCATAAGAAAAATGTAGAAGAAGTTAAAGAAAAAACTTCGCCAAGGAAGAAATTAAAAGTTATAAAAGTATCGGCTAAAGAGAAGGCTAGAAATTTAGAGTATTTAGCTAAAATGAAAGAAGAGACAGATGTAGAACCCATCTGGAATCAAGAACATGAATGATTCATTAGTGCGAACTAGATTTGCACCTAGTCCAACGGGTCTATTGCATATTGGAGGTGCAAGAACCGCTTTATTTGCATGGCTTTACGCAAAAACTAATTCCGGATCTTGTCTTTTAAGAATTGAAGACACAGACAAGGAGAGGTCAAAACAGGAATTTACCGACGAAATTATTAATAGTTTTAATTGGATGGGGGTTAATTTTGATGAGGAAGTTGTTTATCAATCTAAAAACCATGATCGTCATTTAGCGGTAGCCAAAGAACTTTTAAAGAGCGGAAAAGCTTACGTATGCGATTGTTCTAAAGAAAGATTAGATCAGCTAAGAAAAGAACAGCAAGAACAGGGCCTTAATCCCAAGTACGATGGTAAATGCAGAGACCTTTCTATAAGTGAATCTGAAAATACCGTTATTAGATTTAAGAATCCTGAGGATGGAAGCGTTGTCTTCAAAGACCTAATTAAAGGTGAAATAGAATTTCGTAATGAAGAAATGGATGATTTCATCATTGTTAGAAGCGACGACGCACCAACTTACAATTTATGCGTGGTGGTGGATGATTTAGATATGAAGATCTCCCACGTTATTAGAGGAGATGATCATATAAATAATACCCCTAAACAAATTAATGTCTTTAAAGCTCTTGAAGTTGAACCACCCACTTATGGCCATGTTCCGATGATCCTAGGAGAAGATGGGAAAAGAATGTCTAAAAGACATGGAGCTGTAGGTGTTTCTGAATACCGTGACATGGGTATCCTTCCTCAAGCCTTCGTGAACTACCTAGCTAGATTAGGCTGGTCCTTAGGAGATCAAGAAATTTTTACATCCGAAGAATTGGTGAATAATTTCAGTAGTGGAAATTTAAATACTGCTCCCGCATCATTTTCTTTAGATAAACTAACTTGGTACAACAAAGAATATCTTAACGCGATGGAATTTACTGATTTATTGGATTTAATTTCATCTGAACATATAAAGAATGATCAATATTCGAAAGATGTACTTGAGCTTATTAGGGAAAGGTGCAATTCTTTAAATGATTTTTCTACTGAAGCACAGTATTTCTATAACAAGCCAAAAGCCTTTAGAGAGGAGGATAGAACCAAAGCTATTAAAGAGAATACTTTAAATTTATTAAGCTCTCTAAGTGAACGTTTAAGTAATCTAGAAGAATGGAAAAGTGATTTGATCCAAGAAGAAATTAAAGTTTTTGTTGATGAGCAGGAAATAGGTTTTGCAAAAATAGGGATTCCTTTAAGGCTAAGTCTGACAGGGTCATTAAATTCTCCATCAATTGATAAAGTTTGCGAATTACTTGGGAAAGAAGAGGTTATAGAGAGAATAGATTTCGCGCTTAAAAGTTTTTAATTAAAGGCTAGCAAGAAACTCGTCAACTTTTCCCCAGGCTTGATTTCTGATTGAATCAGATTCCATAAAAATTTCGTGTTTACTATCAATATTCTCAATACGGCTATTTTTAAATTTCTTTAAAATTTGAACATTTCCAGAAGGGGACACCAATCTGTCCTGAGTAGCATTTAGCAGTAATATTGGACTTTCAACACCGACTCCCCAATTATCCTTTTTAAATTTATTAGTTCTTTTAACGGCTTCATAAATCCAACCTAGACTTAACCCTTTCACCCCTAATGCATGTTCTTTACAAATCAAGCGATAAACTCTGTCAAATCTATATTGGTCGCTGGTTAAGAAATTATCTCTAAACTCTTCTTCTAGCCAACCTTTCTCTTCATCCCAATTTGGTTTATCAATAGCAAAATCCTTAAAACCTATGGAAGAAATTGATCCAAGGGTGCTAACAATAATTCTTAAAGATAACCTACTTTGAATTGAAAGCATCGGGGCACAAAGAATCAGTGCTTTAAAGTTTTTTTCATTTTCAACAAAATTGCTGGCCATCAAACACCCACCCATAGAGTGTCCAAAACCAATCCAAGGCTTTGGACAATGTGTCTCATAGAGTTCAAGAGTTTTTATCAGGTCTTTATCGTATTCTTCAAAATCATCAATATGGCCCAGCCTTATGTTCTTAGAGGTTCTTTCTGAAAGGCCTTGACCTCTCCAATCCATCGCGGCAACGCAATAACCTCTCGAGACAAATCCTTCTATCACTTCATAATATTTCTCAATGAATTCAGTTCTACCGGATTGTAAGATGATGGTCCCTTTTTCAGAATTAATATTCCATAAAGCTATCCTTAACTTTTTATTATCAAAGCCTCTAATAAAAAAACCTTTTGCACCTTCTGGGCATTTAAAGTCTTCCAGTTCAATTAAAGGAGCTTCTTCGTATTTATTTATGCCATCCACAACTGTATTTTAAACCTAATAAGACCTTTCCATTTTGTTTTTATGCTATTTACTATTCGTTTAATCTACAAAGTGAACTAAAATCTAAATCTTAAGGGGCTATAGCTCAGCTGGGAGAGCGCTACCGTGGCACGGTAGAGGTCGGCGGTTCGATCCCGCCTAGCTCCACCA
>CAJWKH010000055.1 GCA_913042085.1 uncultured Gammaproteobacteria bacterium
GTCTTAAGTTTTGAGTCTCTATAAGAATTTACATTTTGGCCTAGAAGGCTTATCTCCACTACTTCCTTTGATGCTAAATCTTTTGCTTCATTAATAATATCTTCTAACGGCCTGCTAATTTCATTACCTCTAGTGTGTGGTACAACACAGAAAGAACAATATTTATTGCACCCTTCCATAATCGAAACGAAAGCTGAAGGGCCTTGACCTGGAGAGGAGGGCAGGTATTCAAATTTCTCGGTCTTAGGAAAAGATATATCTATTGCAGCATTATTTAGCTTTTCTGTATTTTCATAAAGGGTTGGAACTCTATGGATCGTTTGAGGGCCAAATATTAAATCAACCTGAGGTGCTCTTTTAGCTATTGCCTCTCCTTCTTGACTTGCAACACAGCCTCCAACTCCAATCTTTAAATTAGGGTTCTTTGCTTTAAGTTTTTTCCACCTTCCTAATTGATGAAAAACTTTTTCTTGGGCTTTTTCCCTTATAGAGCAGGTATTAAGAAGTAAGAGGTCAGCCTCCTCTTCATTCTCCGTTGTTTCAAAGCCATGGCTTAAATTCAATAAATCTTGCATACGATCAGAATCGTATTCATTCATCTGACAGCCTTGGGTCTTGATAAATAATTTTTTGCCCATATGTATAATGTTATAACTTTTTAAGTCTAATAAGTTATTTCTTATTTAAAAAAGGCGGGAATTGTAATGGCAAAAAAGGGAATCTACAAAGTAGTATTTATGCAGCTCGGTGAAGTTTATGAGATCTATGCTGAATCTATATATCAAAGTGACATGTATGGGTTTATTGAAGTTGAAGACCATATATTTGATCAAAACTCGCAAATCGTAGTGGATACTAGCGAAGAAAAGCTTAAGAACGAGTTTAAAGGTGTTCAAAGAAGCTATATACCTATGAGCTGTATCTTAAGAATAGATGAAGTAGACAAGAAAGGCGTTTCTAAAATAACTGCCAATGATTCAGCTAAAGTAATGCCGTTAGTGAATCCTGTGTTTGATGGTGGTTCTGGTAAGAAAAGAGATTAAACGAAGAAATTCTCTTTGTAGAACCTTAATTCCTCGATAGATTCCAAAACATCTGCCATAGCTCGATGGCCACCTTGTTTCTTGTACCCTTCCAGAAGTCCGGGGTTCCATCTTTTAATCAACTCTTTTATAGAGCTAACATCTACATTCCTATAGTGAAAGAACGACTCAACTTCTGGCATATACCTTCTCAAGAACCTTCTGTCGTGAGAAATAGTATTTCCGCATAAAGGTGATCGACCTTTTTCGGCATGCATATTAAGGAATTCTATAGTTTGCTTTTCAGCTTCTTCAATGTTTATTTTTGTAACTCTCAAACTGTCAACTAAACCCGAATTATTGTGCTGGTTTGTATTCCACTCATCCATATTGTCGATGAATTCTTGTGGCTGACTAATAACTAAATTCGGCCCTTGGGTAATTTCTGTTAGGTCATGGTTGGTGACGGCAACAGCTATTTCAATAATTCTTTCAGAATCAGGATCAAGTCCAGTCATTTCGAGATCTAGCCAAACTAAGGTAGGATATTTTTTTGTTTCAGGCATTTGCGGACAGGATTCTAACTGTAAATGATCGTAACCCCTAACAAAGATGAAAAAAAAATTAAAAATTTATGTAACAATCTCTTCGCTATTAATTTTAAGCTCTTGTACTGTTGCTGGCTCCTGGGTATATGAGAGAGCCGATAGCTTTTTAGCTGACTACTTCAAAGAATACGCCAATTTCTCTAATCAACAAAAAGATGAAATTGATAAAGTAACCGAAAACTACCTAGATTGGTTCACCAGAAATGAACTTCCTGTAATTAGAGCCGTTTTAGTTGACTTAAAAGAGATAAATAACAGCGATGTAGATAACTTAATAAAGGAAACATATAAGAATGGGCAGGAGCTTTTTGAAAGATCTAATAAATATTTTGAAAAGTCTTTTATAAAATTTTTTAAAACTCTTACAGATCTTCAGGTTGATGAAATAAAAAATCATTTTGAAGAAATTCAAGTTGAGAGAGAGGAATCTAGAAAAGAAGAAAAGATCTATTCTGAAGAAGTAATTGAAAACTATATTTCGGGCTTTAGAAGACTAAATATTAAATTAACAAAAGCGCAAAAGGACTATGTAAAAGAGAATATTAAGGGATTAAAGAATATCAGATCTGAGTGGTCTTTCTTTCAAGAAAAATGGGTAGAAGAATTGATAGAAATCTTAAACAAAAGAAACGATCAAGACTTTGACAAAAGAATTACTGCCCATCTAAAGGCATTAGAAAACTTAGGCGATGAAGAGTTTCAATTAAAACGTAAAAATAACGAACAAATAGGAATTAAGATCATTTCAGGCATTTTATCCAACGCCTCCGAAAAGCAGATAAAAGGAGCCAAAAGAAGAATAGACACTTACATAGCCTCAATAGATAGAATTCTTTCCAATAGATCCTTAGATTGAGAACTATTTAGAGTAGAATACTCAGCCCCTTATTATGACAAGCAATAATTCTAAACAAGCTAGCTTTGGATTCAGGCAAGTAAACGAAAAAGATAAGGCCGACTTAGTTGGGGATGTCTTTGATTCAGTTGCACAAAACTACGATTTGATGAATGACTTAATGTCTTTTGGCATACATAGATTGTGGAAGAAGATTGCAGTTGAAACATCTGGTTTAAGGGAGGATTTTATAGTTTTAGATCTAGCTGGGGGGACTGGCGACATGGTCAAGTTGATGAGAAGCAAGATCTCTAACAAAGGATCTATAATTTTGTCAGATATTAACTGGTCAATGTTGAAGGAAGGCAGAGATAGACTTATAGATGAGGGGGTAGAAGACGTCCAAATAGCTCAGATTGATGCTCAATATTTGCCCTTTAAAGATAATACTTTTGATCTAATTACTATAGCATTTGGTCTTAGAAATGTTACCGATAAAAAAGCAGCACTAGAATCAATTCTCTCTTCCTTAAAGCCTGGAGGAAAGTTAATGATCCTAGAGTTCTCTAGGCCAACCAATGAATTCTTTAGAGAGTTATATGATATCTTTTCTTTTGAAGTTATTCCAAAGATAGGAGAATTTGTAGCGCAAAGTGAAGATAGTTACAGATACCTGGCTGAATCAATAAGAATGCACCCCACACAAGAAGAACTTAAAGATTTAATGGAATCAGTTGGTTTCTCTAACTGCAACTTTGATGACCTAACTAATGGGGTTGTGGCAATTCACTCCGGGAAAAAAGGAATGGTAGATGCTTAAAGACCTATTTCGTTTTGTAAAAATCTTACATATTTTTCTTAAAGCAAGAATAGACGTTGATCTTGAAGCTTTTAATAAACCCAAGCTGCTAAAACTACTCTTCCTAATTTCACCCTGGCAGTTATATTCTTCAAAAGAAGATAGAGGCCATAGACTAAAGAAAGCTTTAGAAGAATCGGGACCTATTTTTATAAAATTTGGCCAGTTACTTTCTACCAGACCAGATGCTATACCTTCAGATATAGCTAAAACGCTTAAATCTTTGCAAGATGACCTCCCTCCCTTTCCAACAGATCAAGCTACTTCTCTAATAGAAAAAGAAATGGGGTCTTTAATTGGTGATACTTTTTCTAATTTTGATAATCAACCTATAGCTGCAGCCTCTATAGCTCAAGTTTATTCTGCAAATCTAATAGATGGAGATGATCCAGTAGCCATTAAAGTTGTAAGGCCAGGTATAAAGAAGGTTATAGAAAGGGACATATCCCTGATGAAAAGATTAGCTGAATACGTTGAAAAAAGATCAAATGACGCAAAAAGACTCCAACTTTTAAAGCTGGTTACGGAATATGAGTCTGTCATTCTTGCCGAACTAAACATGAAAGTTGAAGCTTCAAATATAAAACAGACCAAAAGAAACTTTGAAAATAATAATTTACTTTATGTACCTGAAGCTTATATAGATTTAAGTTCTGAAAATATTCTTGTAATGGAAAGAATTGAAGGCATACCTGTTGATAAAGTTGAAGCTTTAAAGGAGCTGGGAGTAGATTTCAAGCTACTAGCAGAACGAGGTGTAGAAATTTTTCTTAAACAAGTGTTTATTGATAATTTTTTTCATGCGGACATGCACCCTGGAAATATCTTCATTAACGCCAAAAACCCTGAAAGTCCTTATTACGTAGCAGTAGATTATGCAATCGTAGGAACTTTAAGTGAAGAAGAGCAATTTCAAATTGGAAGGATGTTGGTTGCAGTAATTGCCAGAAATTTTAAAGAAGTTGCGAACATATTGATTGAAGCTAAATGGGTTGACGCATCTACTAGACAGAATGAATTAGAAAATACTATAAGAGCGGCGTGTGAGCCAATCTTTGATCAGCCTTTAGAAAAAATTAACTTTGGAGAAATGCTTCTATTTATTTTTGATTCTGCAAGAAGGTTCAATCTAAGTATGCAACCTTCTCTTATGCTACTTCAAAAGACGTTAATAAATATTGAAGGTTTAGGTAAGCAGCTTTATCCTTCTTTGGATTTCTGGTCCATAGCCAACCCCTTTCTGAAGAATTGGATTTCGGAACGATATGATCCAAAAAAAATAACTGAATGGGCAAAACAGAACTCTTTAAGTTGGATAGAGAAAGCTAGAAAACTTCCTGAAATTGCGGAAACTGCTGTTGAGCAAATAGGAAAGATTGAGTCGTATCAAAAGGAAAGTGAAGAAAGGCACCAAGAATTGCTTAATAAATTGTCTAATGAAAAAAGGTTTTTTAATTTTATTATTTTGGGTATTGCAATTGCTGCAGTTGGTTTTTTAATATCATGAGATTATGAACAAAGAAATTCTATTTAAATTAGCTGATTTGATAAAAAAAAGAAGATTATCAAATCGTGAAGACTCGTATGTGAAATCTTTGCTCGAAGACGGAACAAAAAAGATCAATGAAAAGATTTTTGAAGAGGCCTTAGAGCTAATAGAAGCCTCCTTAGAAGATAATGAAGCTAAAAAGAAAAAAGTTATACATGAAATGGCCGATTTATGGTTTCATACAATGGTTCTTCTTGAAAATGAAGGTTTGGAGCTTGAAGATATTCTCTCTGAACTAGAAACAAGATTTGGAACGTCTGGACACGAAGAAAAATCATCGCGTTAAGATAAATAGACAGGAGAATTAAATGGGAATAGGTGGCATAAGCATTTGGCAAATTCTAATTATTCTAATATTAATTTTATTACTTTTTGGGGGCACCAAAAGAATAAAGAGTCTTGGGTCTGACTTGGCTAAAACAATTAAAAGCTTTAGAAAGACAATGGATGAAGAAGACAAAGATAATAATTAATTTATGTTTGACATAGGCTTTTTTGAGCTTCTTCTTGTCTTGCTTGTCGGCTTAGTTGTATTGGGCCCTAAGAGGTTGCCGGAAGCAATAAAGTCAATTTCTAGATCTTTACTCTGGTTAAAGAAGCAAGCGAATAGATCTAAACAAGAAATAGGTAAGGCCTTTGGCTTGAACGAAATATACCAAGATTCAAGAAATGAGGAGATCTTAGAAGATCTAAAAGATTCAAATAAGTAAAATCTAGAAATGGAAACAAATACATTTATGGATAGCTTAATAGAGTTGAGATCAAGACTTATTAAGTGTTCGATTGCTGTTGTTTTCTGTTTTGTATGTTTGATCTATTTTTCAAACGAGATTTACCAAACTCTTGCTGAACCTTTGCAAGCTTTTCTGCCTGCAAACTCTTCAATGATAGCTACGGAAGTAGCTTCGCCCTTTCTAACACCTCTTAAACTTACTTTCTTCGTTTCTTTATTGGTATCCATGCCTTATTCCTTGAATCAAATCTGGAAATTTATTGCGCCGGGAATGTACCAAAACGAAAAAAGCCTAAGCTTCTTGGTAATGCTGTCTAGCTTACTGCTCTTCTATGCAGGAATTGTATTTACTTACTTTCTTGTTTTACCGTTAGTTTTTAGTTTCTTCACAGGCTCAGCTCCTGAAGGTATTCTGGTGATGACAGATATCAGTAGATACTTAGATTTTGTATTAAGCATGATGTTTGCCTTTTCATTTGCTTTCGAGATTCCTGTCTTTATATTCTTATTAATATGGAGCGGCGTGTCCTCTCCCGAAAGCCTTAGTGCAAAAAGGCCTTACGTAATAATAGGTTGTTTTACAGTCGGTATGTTTGTAACTCCGCCAGATGTGATATCGCAAACCTTGCTTGCAATACCTGCCTGGTTATTATTTGAAGGCGGCTTAATAATGGCCAGACTATTTATAAGAAATAAAAACTAGTTAAGCTTCAAACCAATAGGTTATAGGTCCTTCATTTACTAAACTTACGGACATATTGGCACCAAACTTTCCAGTCTGGAGTTTAGAATAGCTGGTTTCAAGATGACTTTTAAAAGCCTTGAATAACTCTAATCCTTTTTCCGGATTGGCTGCTCCGGAAAAACTTGGTTTAAGACCTTTATTAGTTCTAACCGAAAGAGTAACTTGGGGAACTAGTAATATTTCTGCCTCAGCCTCGAGAACGCTAAGAGCCACTCTTTCGCTGCTATCATTAAAAATCTTATAATTAAGTAACTTTTTCGTAAGTTTCTCTATCTCTTTACTTGAATCTGAAGGATCAAATCCTACAAAAACCAAAATGCCACTTGAAATAGTTGCGACATTTTCATTCTGAATTTCTACACTGGCTTGCGAGACTCTTTGAACTAAAAGTTTCAATTAATATTTAACTTTCTAATGAAGCACTCCATGCTCCTTCCGAAGCCAGCCTATTCATATGAGCTCTATGAGAAAGAGCTTTCTGAGCCAATGGAGCATTTTCTTTCTTTCCCATCCAAGCTTTTAGAGCAGGCTGTTGCAGAGCTCTTCCGTAGGAAAAGCTCAATTTCCAGGCAAACCCTCCAATTCTATTCATGGCATCTAAATGAGCTGTTGAATCTAAATCTGATTGACCTCCAGATAAGAAAGTTACTCCTGGAAGATCATCCGGAACATGCATCTTCAAGCATCGGATTGTCTTATTAGCCACTTCATTAATATCTGCCTTATTAGAAGACTCCGATCCTGAAGTTACCATATTAGGTTTTAAAATGGTCCCTTTGATATTAACTCCCTTTTCTTTAAGAAGCCTGAAAAGACATTCCAAACTTCTTGATGTTGCTTCAAAACATTGATCAATTGAGTGATTGCCATCCATCAATACTTCTGGTTCTACCATAGGAACCATATTGTTTTCTTGAACAAGCTTCGCGTATTCAGCAAGGGCGTTCATATTGCTAGTAACGGCCTCTTCAGAAGGAAGTGAGTCGCCAACCTTTATCACCGCCCTCCATTTAGTAAATTTTGCTCCTAAAGAATAATACTCTTTTAGCCTTTCATCTAAACCTTCAAGGCCTTGAGTTAATGATTCCTCGGAGTCCCCAATTGGTTTTAAACCTTGGTCCACTTTTATGCCAGGAAGTGCACCTTGATCTA
>CAJWKH010000056.1 GCA_913042085.1 uncultured Gammaproteobacteria bacterium
GAAAGTGCTTTAAAGTGAGCTTTAGAAACTTCTTTTAGGCCCTTAATTGCTCCATTTGCTAATCTATCGGCTAGCTTCATAGTTTCATCCATAAGTTGATCGTCTGGATAGCAATCCCATATCAAACCCCATTCTTTAGCTTGTTTAGCAGAAACGTCATCTCCTAATAGTCCCATTCCATTAGCTCTCGCCCTACCTATAAGGTTTGGTACAAACCAAGATGCTCCTACATCAGGAATAATGCCCAAATTAGGTCCAAAAACTAATTTAAATTTAGCAGATTCTGAGGCTACGATTAGATCTCCCGAAAGAGCCAGTCCAACTCCTCCTCCAGCAGCTATACCGTTTATGCACGTAATAACTGGCTTATCTATTGAGGTTATTAATCTTATAAGAGGGTTAAATCCAATCTCCATACTATTAGCGCCAGCTTCACCTCCAGTCATTCCTTCCTCGCTTGGCCAGCCCCCATTAGCTAAGTCTGCACCTGAACAAAAGCCTCTCCCTTCACCGGTAATTATTATTACTCTTGAATCTTTTTCTTTTTCTATTTCTTGAAAAGTTTCATAAAGACCCATTATTAGGTCTCGATTCATAGCATTAAGTACTTCAGGTCTATTTAAGGTTAGGACCATGACACCGTTATCTTTTAATTCTTTTTTTATTGCATTATTCATAATTTAATCAAATTGTTTTTCTGTGCTGGCGAAGAGGAAATAATAAATTCCCCCAAAAAAAGTTATCCCAGCTACTACATAAAATACCATATCCCATGAATTAGTGACATCAAGGATTACTCCTGTAAGAATACCTCCCACTATACCTGGTAAAGCTGCAATCATATTGGTTATGCCCATTAATCTCCCTGTGTGCTTAGGTCCAATGTCTGCATGGTTTACTATAAAACCTCCTGCACCGAATCCACCAAAAACATTACCTAGGCACATAATGGCAATTATAGCTGCAACACTTTCTAGCTCTGGCACTAAGCATAAACATATTCCACTTCCCCCAAATGCAATTGAATTACAAAGTTTTCTTACTGTTAATAGCTTCACCCCTTTATTAGTTAGATAATCTGCGAAATAACCTCCAACATTTAGAAATAAGAAAGAAGCTATATGAGGAAGCATGGCTAATAATCCTACTGCCGCCATAGGCACCCCCAGACCATCTCTTATAAAGATAGGCAGCCATGATAAAAAGACAAAGAGACTATAATTATTACAGAAATGGGCAACAGCTATAGCGCTTAAAGGAAGATTTGTTACCCATTTTACAAAGGGTAAATTTTCAGCATTTTCTGAAGCAGGCGCATTATTGGTTATAAATTCTAGCTCATCTGAAGAGATGTTTGGGTCTTCTTTGGGAGTAGAGTAAGCAATTCTTTGCCAAAAGAAGTACCAAACAAATCCAAGACCACCGTATAAGTAGAAGGCCCACTCCCAACCCCAACGTAAAATAATAATTGGAGTTATAACCAATCCGAAGATTGTACCAATGGGAATAGCACTATTTGTGATAGCAACAGATCTAGCTCTCTCATTAAAAGGAACCCATCTGGCATATAAACTATGCCATGCAGGAAAAGTTATACCTTCTCCTAGACCCATTCCTATTCTGGCAATTATTAAAGCAGCCATACCGCCATAAAATGCCCATGGAGTTATAAAAGTAAATACAGACCACACTATTAGACCTACACCTAGAACTATTTTTCCACCTATCCTGTCTGACAGTAAACCCCCTAGGATTTGTGTGAGAATATATCCGATATAGAAGCTTGATAAGATGAATCCTCTTTGAGTTTCCGACCAACCAGTGCCTTCACTCATAGGGATGATTGCCAGTGAAATTACTACTCTGTCTATATAGCATATAAACACTGCAGCAAAAGTTAGCGCTATAACTTTAAATCTTTGTGGCATTAGGCCTCCTCCCCATTTATTTTTATAAGATAACCTTTTCTGTTTAGAATTAGTATCTAAATCTAGTTTATATATGATAAGTTAGCCAACTAAAGGAGAGCTAAATTTTGAAAGATTCTCAGCATTTATTTGAAGGTTTAAAAGTTGTAGATGCTGCCAGTTTTATTGCAGGGCCTTCGGCTGCAACAATAATGGCAGATTATGGTGCAGAAGTTATTAAGATTGAACCTCCTGAAGTTGGAGATAGTTTAAGGTGGTTGATTACCAATGGAAGGATGCCGGAAGGGAAAGAGAATTACTGTTGGGAATTAACTTCTAGGAATAAGAAAAGTTTATCTTTAAATTTAAAAGAACCTGAGGCTTTAAAGATACTTCAAGACTTAGTCATTTCCGCAGATGTTTTTGTCACTAACATGCCTTTTCCTGTTAGAAAGAAATTAAAGATTACTGCTGAAGAAATTTACCCTTTAAATGAAAGACTAATTTATGCTTCTCTAACTGGTTATGGAGAAACTGGACCCGATGCAGATAGAACAGCCTACGATTCAATGGCTTGGTGGGCAAGAAGCGGATTAATGGATTGGGTTAGGCCTTCAGATAATTCACCAGTTGCATGGTCTACCCCTGGAATGGGAGATCATCCTACAGGCATGGCTTTATATGGAGCTATCGTTACAGCTTTATATAAAAGGCAATTAACCGGAAAAGGGTCCGAAGTTTCTACATCTCTAATGGCTAATGGTGCATGGGCTAATGGAGTTTTTATTCAAGCTGCTTTAATGGGTGTAGAATTTGCTGATCGATCAGAACCTTTACCAAGACACCCTTTCTATGATTTCTACACAACTAAGGACAATAGAGAATTTGCACTTGGATTAATTAATGCTACCAGAGAATGGCCTAAATTAGTTAAGGCTATTAATAGAACTGATCTTTTAACTGATCCAAGATTTGAAGGAGATAATTTAATAGAAAACGCTAAAGAACTAAAAGTTGAACTTCAGTCTGAGTTCTCAGAGATGACTTTAGATGAAGTAAATAAACTTCTAAGACCTTCGGGAGCCACTTACGGAGTTTTGGGAAAAACTACTGACCATGAGAATGATCCGCAATTTTTAGAAACCGAAACTTTAGTTCCCTTAGAGCATGAGTCGTTTTCTAAACTTCTTACTATAAATAGCCCTTTTCAAATAGATGGTGAAGACAAGATCTCCTTTAAAAGAGCTCCCCATATAGGAGAAAACACCTCTGAGATTCTTTCGGAAATGGGTATGGATAAAGAAACACAGAAAACTTTAATGGATAAGGGGGTCATTGCATAAAATGAGAAGAACTATTTATTTTTTACTAATAGCTACGCTTATAGGCTGTAGCCAGGAAGAAGTCTGTTTAGATGCCGATTTAGTTTTATACAACTCTAAAATTTATACAGCAGATTCAAATAATAGCGTTGTGGAGTCAGTCGCTGTAAAAGATGGTTCCATCATTTTTGCTGGCTCTAATAAAGAAGTTGGATCATATAAATGCAATGCAGAAATTATGAATCTATCTGATGTTTTTGTTTACCCAGGTTTTATAGATTCTCATGTGCATCTTAAGGGGACTGGTTATAGAGAGCTCTCCTTAAATCTTCAAGGATCAAAGAGTTTGAAAGAGATGCTGACCAGTGTGCAAATTTATGCAAATGGTTTACCGAAAGGTGAATGGGTTGTAGGAAGAGGGTGGATAGAAAAAAAATGGCCCGAAGGAAGGTTTCCTACTAAAGAAGAGTTGGATTTAATATCTAATGATAAGCCAATTCTTCTCGAAAGAGCTGACGGGCATGCTGTTATAGTTAATTCCTATGCTCTCTCCTTAGCAAACATTAGCTCCAGCACTGAAGACCCTCACGGAGGAAAGATAAATAGAGATGAAAAGGGTAACCCTGATGGAGTTCTGGTCGATAAGGCATCACTATTAATTGAGAACTTAATTCCTAAGAAAAGTCGAAAACAAGAAAGACAAGCTATTGAAGCTGGTTTAGAAGTGAATGCAAGGATGGGCTGGACGCAAGTCCATGATGCAGGCTCTCCATTACAAGATTTTGAGATACTAAAGGAAATACAAGCTGAAGATAGCATTCCTATTAGAATTCATCTCTATGTGGAAAATACTAAAGAAGCTCAAGATTTCTTAAATGATGGCCCTTTTCTTGATAATCAGCACTGGTTGACTGCCAGAGGTATTAAGTTAGTTGCAGATGGTGCTATAGGTTCAAGAGGAGCAGTATTTTTTAAAAAATATGAAGATTACGATACGGAAGGTCTCTTAATACTAAAAAAAGAAGAGACCATGCCAACATTAATTAAAGCCTTAAAAAATGGAATACAAATAGAAACACATGCGATAGGTGACCTAGGAAATAAAGTTGTATTGGATTGGTATGAAGAAGCTTTTAATGAAGTAAATGATGAAGATAGAACTATAGCTAGTCCTAGATGGAGGATAGAGCATTCACAAAATATAAGGCCAGAGGATCAAATAAGATTTAGTGATATGGAAGTTATAGCTTCCATGCAACCTTCTCACGCTATTGGTGATCTTCATTTTGCTTATAAAAGACTAGGTTATGAGAGATTAAGTAACGCCTATCCATGGAGAAATCTTTTAGATTTGGGAGTGGTAATAGCTGGAGGGTCAGATGCTCCAGTTGAAATAGGAGATCCTAGAATAGAATTTAAGGCTGCTGTTAGTAGAAAAGATTTAGATGGATTCCATGATAAGGGATGGCATCTGGAACAAGCGGTTACAAGGGAAGAGGCCCTAAAAATGTTTACTATATGGTCTTCTTATGCAGTTTTTGAAGAAGAAATAAAAGGAAGTATAGAGGTTGGTAAATTAGCTGATTTTACAATCTTCTCAAAAGACATAATGAAGATTCCTGAAGAGGATATTATGGCTGCTGAAGTGGTAAGCACAATAGTTGGGGGCAAAGTCGTGTATTCGAAATAAAAAAAAGGGTGCTTTATGCACCCTTTTTTATCGAACTCTAATATTAAAAGTCTAAACCTAACTTGAAGTAATAGAATGCTCCATTAAAACCAAATGGAGATCCTTCAGGGTACTTCATTCCACAACATAATGTTGCAGAAGGATTGTCAGGATATTCATCAGTAATATTTTGCGCTCCTAATGTAAGAGTATACTCCCCAAGATCTCTTGAAACCTCAAGATCAAGAGTAGACATGTCACCTACAGTTGTAGAAAAGACAGGATCAGAATAAATATCCCACCAGATCCATTCATCAATCCAATTGTATCTAGCTAGCACTCTCCAGTCACCGGAGTTGTGTACAGCAGTTAGATTCCATCTTGATTCAGGAAGTAAGCTTTCTAATTGACCTATTCTAGCTCCGCCAACAAGTCCACTTGTTTTGTCAACTTCGGTACTTGTTTTACTATGCACAAAAGTAAAGTCAGTAGTTCCATTACCCATTTCTGCAGAGTAAGTTGCAACTATATCAATACCTTCAGTAGTGGTATCGAAATCGTTAACATAGAATCTGAAGTTAGTTAGATCGCCTGCACCAGGAATTCCTTGAGCAGTTAAGTTCGCTATATCCGCCGGTGTTAAACTCACATCATCACCTTGAGTAATTCTGTCTTCAAGCTCAATTGAATAAGCATCAATAGTCACGTTGAAAGAGTCAGTAACATCCATAACCATACCAAAACTTAAGTTTGTTGATTCTTCAGGTTGAAGTTCTTCTCCTCCATATGCCATAGACACTGGATTAGTAGGAGCAAGAGTACCTTTTTGGAATAAGACACCATCATTCCCTGCAACAGTAGAAATATTAGAAATATTTCCTTGTCCAGGTGTTGGAGCTCTGAAACCAGTACTACTTGTGAATCTCAAATTAACTCTATCTGTAGCTCTGAAAAGACCAGACAACTTGAAGTTACTTGTAGATCCAAAAGTATCAAAATCTTCATAACGACCCGCTAATCCAAGGAGAAGTTTATCAGTTAAGTCAGCTTCTAAATCTACATAAAGAGCTACGTTACTCCTGTCCCATACTCCTGCCATGTCAGGGTTGAATCCACCAAATCCGTTAGATCCAATTCCAAAACCTTGGTCGAAGAAAGGTCCAATTTCCCAACTTTCTTTGTTACCAGAAACAACAGTAAATTGCTCTTCCCTGAACTCTAATCCATAACCAACGTTAAGGTCAGAAGCCCATCCATCAACTTTAACTTGCTTAACCAGATCAACGTTAAAGTTCTTTTCAAGTTGGATATAACTTCCAGGATTAAATACTGTTGGTGATTTAGGTCCTAATGAACCATTTAGTGTATTTTTGATTAAATAGTCAGCTGTATTTTCACCAACGCTAAGGCTAATGTCATACATAGTACCACCACTTGTAGTTCCTCTAATTCCAGAAGCAATAGACCAATCCATTACGTCTCCACCAAAACTAGGTGTAAATCCACCAGGGAAAACTTGGTTGAAAACAAAACAATTAGGATTAGCAATTATAGCTGCTAAAGCAGTGTCTGTTGCTGAACCAGCACCAGAAGCAGGAACTGGAACCACAGGACAAGTTCTAGCTGCACCAGTAGTTGCTTGAGCTACATCACCAACTAAACGGGTTGCTCCACCATCAGTAGAGAAAATTCCGCCTCTGTTAGTAGGATTTCTGAAGAAAAATCCACCAAGGACTTTTCTTTCAGCGTAGTTACCAAAAAGATAAAACTCTTTATTAGCATCTAATTCTAAGCCGATGTTAGCAACTAATTTAATATCATCGCTAACTTCAGGAGAACCCCAAATCTGTGCTTCACCAGGATAGTTCCATATGGCAGCATTTCCACCATCATAAAGTGCCTGAGCATCTCCTCTCTGAACACTTCTGTTAGTAGGATCTGAGTCTTGAAACTCGATAGAAACGTTTGCAAAACCATTCGCAGTAAAAGGCATTCCAACGTTAGCAGCGACTCTATACATGCCGCCATCTCCGTCAGCATACTCACCGCTTCTGATTTCTAATTGAGCACCTTCAGCATTGTCTTTATAGACAAAGTTTATGATGCCTGCAATTGCGTCAGAGCCGTACTGAGCAGCGGCTCCGTCTCTTAAGACTTCTACTTGCTTTAAGGCTATTGAAGGAATTGCTGAAATATCTGGACCTTGAGCTCCATCTGATATTCCGCTTCCTAAGAATGATATAACTGCACCTCTATGTCTTCTCTTTCCGTTTACCAATACCAACATATTATCGGGTGGTAATCCTCTTAAGTTAGCTGGCCTTATTAAAGTAGCCGCGTCACTAATTGGTTGAGTGTTAACATTAAAAGAAGGTACAAGTGTCCTGATCATGTCAGGTAAATCAGCTGCTCCTTGATTAGTGAAATCTGATCCACTAATAATATCTACTGGAGCTGGCGAGTCACCAACTGATCTTGCTTCTCTTCTTGTTCCAACGGCTACAACTTCTTCAACTTCGTCAGCTGCAGCCACGAAAGAAGGTAGGTTAGGCAATATGAGAAGAGATAAAGCAATAGCAAAATTGCTTATTCT
>CAJWKH010000057.1 GCA_913042085.1 uncultured Gammaproteobacteria bacterium
GCAGGTGGTTTACTAGAAATATCATAAGTTACCCTAGATACTTCAGGGATTTCATTGATGATTCTATTAGAAACTTTTTCTAAGAAAGAATGAGGAAGTTTCGCTGACTTTGCCGTCATAAAATCAATTGTCTCAACTGCTCTTAATGAAATTACGTACTCATACCTTCTAGAGTCCCCTACTACACCAACTGATTTAACAGGAAGGAAGACAGCAAAGGCCTGACTGACTTTGTCGTAATAACCTTCTTTAATTAATTCACTGATAAATATATCGTCTGCTAATTGAAGGGTCTTTATATAAGGACTTTTTATCTCACCTAAAATTCTTACACCCAAGCCTGGGCCAGGAAATGGATGTCTAAAGAGGATTTCTTTAGGTAATCCCAACTCTAAACCTATCTTTCTCACCTCATCTTTAAATAGATCTTTGAGAGGCTCAATAACTGGCAAATTAAGATAACTCGGTAAACCGCCTACATTATGATGAGATTTAATTACGTGAGCCGTACCATTTTTTGTGCCGGCTGATTCAATCACATCTGGATAGATAGTTCCTTGAGCTAACCACTTTATTTTCTTGTTCTTCTTGGCTTCTTTAAGAAAAACATCTATAAAAGTTTTGCCAATGGCTTTGCGTTTATGTTCAGGATCTTTTTTTCCTTTAAGATCTTTTAAGAATTGATTGCCAGCGTTTGCTCTCTTCACTTTTATACCAAATCTATCTTTGAAGGTATCCATCACCTGATCGCCTTCGTTCAATCGTAAAAGACCGTTATCAACAAAAATACAAGTGAGTTGATCTCCTATCGCTTCAGATAACAGAGCAGCCACAACTGCAGAATCTACTCCTCCTGACAAACCAAGTAATACTTCTTGGTCGCCTACCTCTTTTTTAATCTCTTCAACTGCTTTGGTAATAATGTTCTTAGAATTCCAGAGACCTTTGCAATTTGATATATCTCTTACGAAATTCTTAAGTATTTGTTTCCCTTGAGGGGTGTGAGTCACCTCAGGATGAAATTGAAGTCCAAAGATCTTCTTAGTAGGATGAAACAAAGCCGCTATAGGACTGTTTGAAGTGGTCCCGCAAGATTTAAAGCCTTTGGGTAACTTTGATACATGATCTCCATGACTCATCCACACATTGATGCTTTTGTTCTTAATTTTTTTGAATAATCCAGATGCTTGATTTTTTATCTTCAAATCGGCATGACCAAATTCTCTTCTGTCAGCTAACTCAACTTTACCACCTAATTGCTTAGCAATTGACTGCATACCGTAACAAATACCTAGTACAGGAATTCCAAGATCAAATAGTTGATCAGGTACTTTTGGAGATCCTTTCTGTTTGACCGTCTCAGGTCCTCCAGAAAGGATAACGCCTTTAGGATTGAAGTCTTTGATGGATTTAATAGAACTCTTATGATGGTATATCTCGCAATAAACTCCAAGCTCCCTAACTCGCCTAGCTATAAGCTGAGTGTATTGAGAACCGAAATCGATTATAAGAATCTTATCGGCAAGAATGTTCTTTGCCATTTAAGTTAAGTTATTCTGTAGTTTGGTGCTTCTTTGGTCACACTCACATCATGAACATGACTTTCGCTAACACCTGCTGGGGTTATTTGTATAAATTTTGGTTTGGTTCTCATTGTTTCAATATCTTCAGAGCCGGTATAACCCATACTTTGCCTAAGCCCACCTAGCATTTGATGAACTACGGCTTGCATCCAGCCTTTGTAAGGTACTCTCCCTTCTATCCCTTCAGGGACTAATTTCTGGTTAGCGTCAGCGCTGTCTTGGAAATATCTATCTTTGGAACCTTGCTCTCCCGACATGGCGCCCATGGAACCCATACCTCTATAAGACTTATAGCTCCTACCTTGATACAGCTCAACTTCACCTGGCGCTTCTTCAGTGCCTGCCAATACGCCTCCTAACATCACAGAATGACCTCCTGCAGCAATAGCCTTAGCTATATCACCTGAAAATCTTATTCCTCCATCGGCAATTAAAGGGACGTCTTTATTTCTTAGAGCTTCTGCCACTTCAGCCACAGCCGTAATTTGAGGAACTCCTACTCCTGTAACTATCCTGGTTGTGCATATAGATCCAGGTCCAATACCAACCTTCACTCCGTCTGCCCCTGCTTTCACTAGAGCTAAAGCCCCTTCACCAGTGGCTACATTGCCACCTATGACTTGAATATCTTTAAAAGCGTCTTTGACCTCTCTTACTTGAGAGAGCACCCCTTCAGAGTGACCATGAGCACTATCAAGCACTAAGACGTCAACTCCAGCTTGAATTAATGATTCGCATCTTTGCATCGTATCTGACTTAGTTCCTATAGCAGCACCTACTAACAATCTTCCTTCTCCGTCTCTGGCTGCATCGGGAAAATCTAAAGATTTATTGATATCTTTAAGGGTAACCAAACCCATCAATCTAAATGATCCGTCAACCAGAAGAATTTTTTCAATCCTATTTTCTTGTAAAAGTTTCTTAATTACTTCTAAATCTTCTCCTTCTTTTGCCGTAACAAGCTTATCCTTCGGGGTCATGATGTCAGATACTTTGGCTGAAAAATTTTGTTCGTTTCTAAAATCCCTACTGGTAACAATTCCAACTAAATCTCCATCATCAACAACTGGCATACCAGAAATATTGAGTTCATTGGTCAACTGAATGAGTTCACCGACTTCCTTATCGGATCTAATTGTTATTGGATCTCTAACGATCCCGCTTTCATATTTTTTTACCTTTCTAACCTCGGAAGCTTGAGATTCTATGGATAAATTTTTATGGACAATTCCAATCCCACCTAATTCACTTAAAGCAATGCTCATACGGGATTCTGTCACTGTATCCATAGCAGCAGACACAAGTGGTATGTTTAAATTAAGTTTCTTGGTTAATTTAGTTTTTAAGTCAACTTCGTTGGGTAAAACTTCTGAGTGAGCTGGCACTAAAAGGACGTCATCAAAGGTGAGTGCTTTATCTTCAATACGTAACATCTTTAAATTATACAGAAAAGAGGAAGTATTTAAACAGGGTAATCTTATATACTTACGCCAAGTCCTAAGATGTATAGTGTCGTAAAAATTAAGGAGAAATATGATTTCAGAATTACAACAACCCTTAGATTCTGGGTTTGGAGCTAAAAGCGAGCCCAGTGAAGTACTTGAAGGTATAGATTTAAATGGAAAAACTGCTTTAGTAACTGGAGGTTACTCAGGCATAGGTCTAGAAACAACAAGAGCATTGTCTGATTGCGGAGCTAGGGTCATTGTTCCTGCAAGAAGACGTGATGTTGCCGTAAAAGAACTTGAAGGAATTATTGATAGAGAAGATGTTCTTAATCTAGATTTAGCCGATCCTAATTCCGTTTCTAAATTTGTTGAAGAGTTTTTAGAGAGTGGTACAAGCCTTGATATCTTAATTAACAACGCCGCTGTTATGGCTTGTCCGCAAATGCCCACTGATAACGGTTGGGATTTGCAATTTGCTGTTAACCATATTGGGCATTTCATATTAACCAAAGGGTTAATTCCTTCTTTACTTAAATCTGGCGATTCAAGGGTAGTCACTCTTTCGTCTACAGGGCATAAGCTTTCAGGCATAAGGTGGGATGATATTCATTTCGAGGATTCATATGATAAATGGCAATCATATGGACAATCAAAAACAGCAGCCAGTCTTCTTGCCGTCGATTTAGATGCGAGGATGAAGGATGAAAGTATAAGAGCTTTGGCTGTTCATCCAGGTGGAATCTTTACTCCCCTACAAAGACATTTGCAAAAAGAAGAAATGGTAGCCTTAGGATGGCTCAATGAAGACGGAGAACTGTCTGAGATGGCGGCAGCTGGTTTTAAATCAGCCACTCAAGGCGCGAGTACCACATTATGGTGTGCAACCAACCCGAAACTTAATGGTATTGGAGGGGTTTACTGTGAAAACTGTGATGTGGCAGCAAGGCAAGACGAAGGACCTAACGCTAGGTACGTTGGGGTGGCAGATTGGGCTATAGATACTGACGAAGCCAGTAGATTGTGGGAAGAGACTGAAAAAACTATAGCTTCTCTTTAAATTTATAAACTATGAAGAAATTTTTCGGTTGGAAGATTGTTGCGCTGGCATTTTTTCTTGATTTTTGTGCAGTTGGTTACTCCTTTCAATCATTTCCCGTAGTAGTCTTAGAATTATCTAAAGAATTTTCTTTATCTAGATTTCTGGCCACTTTACCCATACCTCTATTCATGATCATGTCTTCTTTATTTATGCCCTTCATCGGTAGGGTTTTAGATAAAGGTGCTATTAGGTCAATCTTAATGACTGGGGCTTCGGTTTACGGATTATCTCTAATCTCTCTTTATTTTTCCTTTAGTTATATCAGTTTCATGCTTATTTTTACTTTACCGATGGCCCTTGGCGTAACCATGATGGGGAATATCTCAGTATCTAAATTAATTTCTCTTTGGTTCAGAAAATACACCGGTAGAGCCTTGGGAATAGCTTCAGTGGGTGTTTCTTTTGCAGGGTTTGTATTTCCTAATTTAACAAGCTTTTTACTTGGAGATTTAGGTCTGACTTGGAGAGAAGCTTATCTATTATTCGGAACCTTAATTATCTTAATTAATGTCCCAGTAGTATATTTATTTGTTGTTAATAAGCCTTCTGACATAAATCAAATACCTGATGGAGAGGAGGTCACAGATAATTCAGAAGATACCTCAGGCATTGACTGGACAATTCCAGACTTGTTAAAAGACAGAAATTTTTGGATTTTAAGTTTAGTCTTTGCTATTCAGTTTTGCTCCATGATGGGAATTCTCTCGCATTTAACTTTCTTCTCGGAGGGAGCTGGTTGGAGTCCTTCTTGGGGTGCATTTATATTTAGTATGTATGCGTGGCCAGCGATGTTTAGCAAAGTGTTCTTCGGCTGGTTAGTCGAAAATAAAATAGATGCAAGAGTGGCTGTTTCTGCAGCTATTCTTATACAAGCTATTGCCACCTTATTGATGATATTTGTAGAAAGTCCTGAACAAATGGTAGTTTTGGTTATGATTTTTGGTTTTGGTGGAGGTTCTGCCCTACCTTTAAGCAATATCTTATTTAATCAAGCTTATACTAATAAGAGTTTCGGTAAGGCAAGAGGTGCTGCACAACCCTTTATCTCTATTTTCCAAATTAGTGGAACTTTGGTAGCGGCCCGAATGTTTGATGTATTTGGGAATTATGAATTAGCTTTTTTAACTTTAGGTTTTATTCTTATCGTTCCGCTTATTGCAATTTGGTTTTTAAAAAAAGCCTAAATTAGCTTCTTAATCATCTTATCTAGTTCATCTACAAATTCTAGAGGTTTATCCAACATTAAATGATGCTGTGCATTTTTTAATTCAACCACAGGAGAAGACTCAGGCAAGAGCTCTAACATTTCTCCTAAGGCATTTCCCCCAGTATCAAATTCCATTGTATTCTCACCGTACATAAAACCGACCGGACAGGATAAACTGTTTAAAAGTTCGCTTTGTTTATTTCCAATGATTAAGTGATCATATGTTGAAGGATCAAAACTCCATCTCCAGCCTTCCTCTGTCTTAGTTATAGATCTTTCAGCAATATAATCTAACAAAAATTGATTTTTGCATTCTTGGGGAGGCATTAAACGAAATCTTTGTATTAATTCTTCCTTAGTGTCTCTGAACTTTGGAGGGGCCGCCGGAACCATACTTGCATACCATTCATAGTGGTTCTCGGGTTTTCTTACTACAAAATCAACCAGGATTAGAGAAGACATATGTTCAGAGTATTTTCCTGCAGTCGCTAAAGAAATCATTCCACCGAAGCTGTGTCCAACTACAGTTGGATTTTCCATTCCTAAACCTTTGGCTACACCCCAAATATCTTCAGCAAAAGTCATCTTGTCATATTTTGGTCTCCAATCACTTTCACCCATACCGCTAAAACTCATAACAGCGAAATGGTATTTATCAGCTAACAGCCCCCCTATAAATTTAAACCAATGCGCGTGAGCATGATTTCCATGAACCATAATCACAGATGGTTTGGTTTTATCTCCCCATTCCATAAAGTGAATTTTGGCGCCATCAATTTCAATGAAATCATCTCTATGATCTCTAGCCAAAGCATCTTTAAACCATTTTGGTTGTTCGGTTATAACGTCCATTTTTATCGATAAGGTCCTTTTAGTGCGAGGATACTAAATGATTAGATAAATTAATCCAAGTCTTAGAACGCACTAAGACGATTCGTGACATTTTTTTTAGGTATCTAGTAGGTCTGTTTTAGCTGCTGCTATGAAATCATTCTTGTGCAGTCCATTAATTTTATGAGTCCACCAAGTCACTTCCACCCTTCCCCACTCTAATAATATGGCAGGGTGATGGTCTTCTTCTTCTGCCAAATCTGCAATCTTGTTTGTAAAAGAAATTGCATCTGCGTAGTTCTCAAAATTAAATACTTTATTTAATTTAAGCACTGAATCACTTGTAACTGGTTGCCAATCTGGAATTTGTTTGAGTAAATCAGGCAGCTCATCATCAGCAACTCGAGGAGCATCAGCACGACAAGCTTCACATTTCTGCCTTACTAAATCCGACATGCTATTTACTTATTCCACCTTTAATTAATTTAGCAGGATCCAATAGTCTTTTGAGTCTAGATTTTGAGAGATCTGTTTCTTCAAGAGCAACGTCTATGATTGGTCTGCCTTCTTTATAAGCCTTTTTAGCTATCTCAGCAGCTTTTTCGTAGCCAATAATAGGATTTAAAGCAGTTACTAAAATAGGATTCATAGCCAAAGATGCCTCAAGATTCTTTTTATTTACTTTAAAAGTCTTTATAGCTTTAGAAGAAAGAATATTCATGGCTCCAGCTAATAAATTGATACTCTTCAGGAGGTTATAAGCTATCACAGGGAGCATAACGTTTAATTGAAAGTTTCCAGCTTGAGCAGCCACAGTAATACTCACATCATTTCCAATTACATCCGCCGAAACCATAGTTACGGCTTCAGGAATTACTGGATTAACTTTTCCAGGCATAATACTACTGCCAGGCTGTAAAGCCTGTAGTTCTATCTCAGATAAACCAGTTAAAGGTCCACTATTCATCCACCTTAAATCATTAGATATTTTCATTAAAATAACGGCTAAATTCTTTAATTCACCAGATAGTTGTACTGAGCAATCCTGGGCGCTTAATTCGTGGAAGAAGTTCTCGCTGGGTACGCATTTACATT
>CAJWKH010000058.1 GCA_913042085.1 uncultured Gammaproteobacteria bacterium
TTATGACGTCATGCATGATTTATATGCAATAGGTGTCTTTCTTATCTTCTTTTGTACAATTATGTTCTTCTATCCTGATGGAGGGGGTTATGTAATTGAGTACGTTAATTATGAAGCTGCAGACAATCTAAAGACACCTGATCATATTGTACCTTCGTGGTATTACACTCCTTTTTATGCAATGTTGAGAGCGATTACTTTTCCAATCTTTGGTTTATCTGCTAAATTCTTAGGATTTGTAGTAATGGCAGCTGGCATAGCCATTTTTGTTGCTTTGCCTTGGCTAGATAGAAGTCCGGTTAAATCTATAAAGTATAAAGGAGTTTATAGTAAGTTCTTCTTAAGTTTATTTGTACTTAGTTTCTTTGTTCTAGGTTATTTAGGCTCTGTAGCACCAAGCCCTGCTAAAACCTTACTAGCTCAAATATTTACTGTTGGATATTTTGCTTATTTTCTTCTAATGCCAATATATTCTAAGTACGAAACCTGTAAACCTGTTCCTGATAGAGTGAAACTTTCATGAATAGAATTACATTACTTTCATCCTTAGTTAGCTTCTTAATAGCTTTTTTTATTTCATATAATTTAAATGCTGCCAGTGGTGCTCCTTGCGGGCATTACTTATCTGAAGGTGGGTTAACTGAAGGTCAATGTGATTCAGCAGAGGTAGACCCTACAGACATAGATTCATTGCAAAGGGGCGCGCAAATTTATATGAATTATTGTTTAGGGTGTCATTCGTTAAAATTTGCTAGATACAAAAGAGTTTCAGAAGATCTTGAAATACCTCTAGACATGTTTCAAGAGAATTTAATTTTTGGAGATCAAAAATTAGGTGACTTAATTAGCATAGGAATGGATTCGAAAGAGTCTAAGGTTTGGTTTGGTAATAAGCCGCCTGATTTAACATTAGAAGCTGGACTGAGAGGGCCTGATTGGATTTACACCTATTTAAAAAGCTTTTATATGGATGATTCAAGGCCACTAGGAGTAAATAATAAGGTTTATGAGAATGTAGGTATGCCAAACGTATTAATTGAAATGCAAGGCGAACAATTTTCCGTATGTAAACAGATTCCTCAAATAGCTTCCAATGGAGGAATAAAACAAGATCCTTTAACTGGAGAACAACTTACTATTGAAAGGTGTGGTTTTCTTGAGGTAAGAGAAGGAACCGGTACTCAAGCTGCAGAAGAATTTGACCAGTCGATGAAAGATCTCACAAACTTTTTAGCCTATATGACTGATCCAATGAAAAAAGAAAGAGAAACATTGGGAGTTTACGTGCTTCTGTATCTACTTATTTTTACGATCTTAAGTTATCTGCTTTATATAGAATTCAAGAAAGACCTTCATTAATTTTTTTAACAGGAGAAGTTTATGGTATCCCTTAGTAACAGAACATCAATGGCATTATTTTCTGACCCTTTAGATCATTACAGTCATAGAGTTAGAATAGTTATGTGCGAAAAAGGCGTGAGTAGTGAAATAATTGATACAGACTCTAATAATTTGAGTGCCGAAATTTTAGAAGTTAGCCCTTACGCAGAATTACCTGTTTTAGTGGATAGAGATGTTTGTTTATATGACTCAGTTATTTTAATGGAGTATTTAGACGAAAGATTCCCCCATCCTCCTCTTCTGCCTGTTTATCCTGTTTCGAGAGCGCATATAAGATTGTTCATACAAAGAATCCAAAGGGACTGGTGTGAGATCTTTGATACTTTGATAGAAGGAGTTTCTGAAGCTAAGGCAAAAAAAATGAGATCTGATCTTAAGTCTCAAATCCTTGGCATGTCACCGATATTGAAAGAAAAAGAATATTTTATGACCGATGAATTCAGTTTAGTAGATTGTTGTATAGCTCCTATCTTATGGAGGCTGCCGCTTATAGGGATAGACTTACAAAAAGATGCTAAAACAAAACCAATTTACGAGTATATGCAAAGAGTGTTTACTAGACCTTGTTTTATAGATAGTCTCTCTGAATTAGAAAAAGAAATTAGAAACGCTTAAGACTTAATTTAAATATTCGTAAATTCCATTCTTAATCCTAAAAATAGTAGATTTACGTTCAATAACATTGTTTACAAAAGTTATTTTTCCAGTAAGTCCTTTATAAGTAGTTCTGTTTGAGTTTCTTGTTCCTTTCAATAACAGAACTATCTCAAAAGCGTCATAACCTATAGCAAAATTTCTAGATCTATTTTTAAATGATTTTAAATCATTAGGAAGTGGCGACGGTAGCATAAAAGGAATATCTATAGAAATCACTCCCTCAAGATCCTTATCAGTTTTAAGAAATTGAACGTCTCCTTCCCAGTCATTAGCTAAAAAAACATCCATACCTTCGAAATAGTTATAATCAAGTGCCGGTTTAAGACTTCTAGCTTCTAGGGTATTAACTGATAAAAATAAAGCATCTATATCCTTCCTTGTTCTTATTTTGTGTTCTAAATCTTTAGAGATTGTTCTCGATAATTTTCGTTTTCTTTTAAGGCTCTGATCTAATAGTAATAAGTTAGAGAAAATAACCTGGCTAGATTCTGTTTCATTGAAGGTACTGAACTCTATAATTTCTTTGTTAAATTCTTTTTTCCAGAATTCTCCAATTTCATATTTATCTCCTGTAACTTCGTTATCTATTATCATTGCGTAATTGCTATAAGAGCTCATTAATCTTAATAATTCGTATTTGTCATCATTTCTATTTATAAGAAAATTTTTATAATTATTAGGCATAGATTGGTTATCAAAATCAGAAATTATTAGGGTGTCTTTATTTGCAAACCTATTAAGGCACAAGTCGTAAGGCTTGTTATCCAAAGAATCTTTTAATAAAAATATAAAGTTATATGCACCTCGATTAAGAGCCATTGAACAAGAGCTAACTTTATTAAGATTTATAAATCTGATGTTAGGAAAGTACCTATTCTCTTTTGAGAATGAATAATAGTTAGTTAAAAGACCTTTAACTTCTTCAGGGAATGGCTTGTCAATTCTAGAATCAGAGAAATAAATAACATTTATATCTTTTGGAAGAGAGTTTAGTTTATAGTCTATTTGAGGCTTCTCTATTAATAGTTCTTCTTGATTCCTTTCGATAGTACTTTTAGGGTTGCTAGAACAGCTAAATAAGAACAATAATATGATGCCAATAATTAGATTTTTCATTTTTAGTTATGGACAATAAATTAGGTACTTTATATATAGTTGCCACACCAATTGGTAATTTAAATGATATTACGAATAGAGCAATAGAAATACTGAATTTAGTTGATATATGTGCCGCTGAAGATACTAGAAAATCTATAAAACTATTTAATGCTCATAATATAAATACTAAACTAACTTCTTACCATAAATTCTCTGAAAAAAATAAATCTACCAACCTTATTAAGGAACTTCTTGACGGAAAAGACATTGCAATAATAAGTGATGCAGGCACCCCTTTAATTTCAGATCCGGGAAAATACTTAGTCAATAGGGCAATAAAAGAAGGTATTGACATAGTGCCAATTCCTGGGGCTACTTCAGTCATTACGGCTTTAAGTGTCTCTGGATTTAATATTGATAACTTTAAGTATTTTGGATTTCTTCCTAGGAAGAAGAATGAAAGGGAAGCGTTAATTAGAGAAATATGCACTTCTGGAATTACGTCTTTGGTTTTTGAATCTGGGAAAAGGATAGGAAAGTTATTAGGTGATATTTCTAAACAGCTTCAAAAAGAAGTACAAATATTAGTTGCACGTGAGATGACAAAAATTCACGAGACCTATTATAGAGGAACTGCCTTAGAGGTCGTTGAGCAATTAGATTCTTCTGAGTTTGGAACAAAGGGAGAGTTTGTAGTGATTGTCTCGGCTTTTAAAAAGTTTCAAGAAGAAGGCTTTACTGATGAAGAAAAACGAATTATGGATTTACTCTGGGATTCATTGCCGCAGAAGGAAGCCTTATTTCTAGGTTCAAAAATTTTGAATAAGAAGCGAAATTTTCTTTATCAAAAAAAGATAAACAATAAGTAATATAATTTAATCACTTATTCTTTAACCTAATTCATTATATAATTCAGGAGAGCTAGCCAGATAATCGCTCTTAATTGAGAGGAAAGTCCGGGCTCCTTTGGACAAGACGCCAGGTAACTCCTGGGAGATGTAAATCTACGGAAAGTGCAACAGAAAATTAACCGCCTAAATTTAGGTAAGGGTGAAAAGGTGTGGTAAGAGCGCACCGCATACCAGGTAACTGAGTATGGCAAGGCAAACCCCGTCTGGAGCAAGACCAAATAGAAGTTCAATAGTTAGTCCTGACTGAACTTGGGTAGGTTGCTTGAATTTTACGGTGACGTAAGATCTAGATGAATGATTATCCTAGACAGAACCCGGCTTACAGGTTAGCTCAAACTCTTTAAATACCTATCTTCTTTGAAGAAATTTAATTAAATCTTCTTCTATTAAAAAGAAGGTGCAATTAATTTGTGATTTATACTAGTATTTTCAAAAAAAGTGTGTAAAAGTGTGTAAAAGTGCACGATAATGTAACTATATAAACACACTTTATTTTTAAAAAAATGAGTTTAGGAATATACGGATCCAGTACGCTCACTCTTGATACAAAGGGAAGAGTGATTATTCCTGCAAGATACAGAGAGCTTTTAAGGCAAAGTTGCCAAGGTGAAATGGTCATAACTAAAGACCCTCAATACCCTGCTTTAATGATATACCCCGGAAAATCATGGAAAGAGATATCCAGAAAATTTGAGGCTCTTGGTGGTCTTAATCAAAAGGTAAGACCCATTCAATGGAAAGTATTGGGTAATGCTTCTGTTACAGAATTTGAAGTGACAGAAAGGATGACCTTATTAATACCTCAAATACTTAGAGAATTTGCTAATCTAGTCCTGAAAGCGCAAGTTGCATTAATAGGAATGGGCTCTAAATTTGAATTGTGGAATCTAGAAAATTGGGAGAAGAAGCAATCGGGTTTAGAAGTTCCAGGAGAGGATTTAATTGAAGACCTCCCCTCTAGTTTGGAGGAAATACCGTTTTGAGTTTATTAACTCATGAAGCGGTAATGACAGAAGAAGTGTTAGAGGGCCTTATCCACTCGAGAAAAGGGTTTTATGTAGATTGCACATTCGGAGCAGGAGGACACTCTTCAAGGATACTTGAAAAATTAAATAAAGATGCAAGGTTGCTTTCTATGGATAAGGATAAGAACGCAACAAGACTTTTAAATAAGGAATTCACTAAAGACTCAAGATTTAAGATTATTAATGACTCTTTTAGTCAGTTATCTTTGTACGTAGAAAATGAAACCGCAAGTGGGATACTTATTGATTTGGGTATTTCATCCACACAATTAGATGATTCGGAAAGAGGTTTTAGTTTTCAGTTAGACGGTCCTTTGGATATGAGAATAGATAATTCTCAAGGAATATCGGCTGAAGAATGGATAAATACAGCTACTAAGAAAGAAATAGAAGATGTTCTCTGGATCTTGGGGGAAGATCGCTTCTCTAGAAGAATTGCAAAGAAGATTTGTGATATTAGAATTAAGAATCCCATAAGAACAACTAAGGAACTTTCAGAGATTGTCTTATCAGCCGTTTCCAGGAAATCAAAGAAACATCCAGCCACTAATATCTTCAGAGCAATTAGGATGAAAATAAATGAAGAGCTTGAAGAATTATATAAAGTTTTAGAGGCATCAAGTTATGCGTTGTGTTTTGGGGGTAGGCTTGCAGTAATTAGCTTCCATTCTATGGAAGATAGGATAGTAAAAAGATTCATTCAAGGTAAAGACCGAATTGATACATCCGTCAAATTTTCTTATATAGGAGATAAGTTTACAAGAGCTACATCAGAAGAGATTAAAAGAAACCCAAGAAGCAGGAGCGCAATTCTACGAGTTGCTGAAAAGGTGGTGTAATGAAAAGTATAAGAAATCATTTAACTTTAGCACTTCTTTTTGCTATCTCTTTTACAAGCTCTTTAGCTTTAGTGTTGCAGACTTACGAATATAGAAATTCGTTTTCAGTATTAGATAAGTTGAAGATGGAGAAAGAAGAGCTGTACTTTAAATCAAGCATATTGATTGAAGAGGTTGAATATTATAAGAATCATATTTCTTTAAGAGAAGCCGCATTAAATAGTTTAGGCATGAGGCTTCCTGTCGATAAAGAGAGAGTTGTGCTGACTAAAGGAGGAAACTCGTGAAGCCTTATTTCGCCTCCTTCCTGACTCTGTTTTTAATTTTGGGTTGTTCTCAAGATATAAGCGAGTCTCTTAGTAACCCTTTAGTTATTACTTCAGAAAGAGAAATAATCTCAGATCTAGATAGTCTAGAGAATCACTTATTTCAATCTTTAAATAAATCGTCAGTTCAAAATATCTCTATAGAAGATGTTTTTGAAGACTCTTGGTTATCTTCAATTAAAACAGATTACTCAATAGATAGACCTGTATCAGTAGAAATAAAAGAGCACCACCCTATAGCAAACATAGGGCGAGATAGATATTTAACGCAAAGAGGGAAATCAATCAATCCTAAAGGTCAATTTAAACAGTTAAGCATAATAAGCATAAATGGGCCTGAAGATTTACTAAGTAATCTTATTAATCTTTCTAGAGAATTGCAGACCAAACTAAATAAGTTAGATTTAAGGGTAATAAGTTTTGAATTAAGAAATAAAGATCAGTTAAAAGCTAAGGATGATTCTGGAACAGAATACATCTTTTCTAAAAAGGAATTCCGGGTTCAGCTCGAACGTCTCGAGGATTATATCTCGTTCGAACTGAACTCAGGAAAAGGAAATCATATCAGATATATAGATTTTAGGTATAACAATGCAATCGCCGTTTATCACAGCTAATTTAAGGAGATTTTATGAGTAACGTGAGTAGGAATGAAATGTTAGTGGGGGTTGATATAGGAACTTCTAAGGTTGTTTCAATTGTTGCAGAGACTAGAGGTAATACTTTAGAGGTTATCGGATTAGGCACTCATTCTTCCAAAGGTCTAAAGAATGGAGTTGTGGTAGATATTGATTCAACAACAACTGCAATAAAGCGATCTATAGAAGAAGCGGAAAGTATGGCCGGATGCCATATAGGTTCATGTTATGTTGGCATCTCAGGTAGCCATATAAATGGTTTAAATTCTGAAGGAGTAGTCCCAATCAAAGATGGAGAGGT
>CAJWKH010000059.1 GCA_913042085.1 uncultured Gammaproteobacteria bacterium
ACAAAAGAAGATAAGAAAGACACCTATTGCATATAAATCATGCATGACGTCATAAGGAAAGAAAGGTTTTGTGTCTAAAGGAACTCCGTCTTCATCTTTAAACTTCTTAACGTCCACCCCATCTGGATTGTTTGAACCTACCTCATGAAGGGCTAAGATGTGGACAAAAATAACTACAATTAATGCCAAAGGTAAGAGAACAACATGAAGCGCAAATAGCCTATTAAGTGTTATTCCTGAAATTAAGTAATCGCCTCTTATCCAGATCAATAAATCTTCCCCGATATATGGTATAGAACCAAATAGAGACATAATTACTTGGGCTGCCCAAAATGACATTTGACCCCATGGCAGAACATAACCAGTAAAACCTAGCATGCAAAGAAGAAGATAAGTTATCCAACCAACAACCCAAAGAAGTTCTCTAGGTTTTTGGTAAGAACCGTACATCATGCCTCTAAACATGTGTAGGTATATCAAAGCAAAAAATGCCGAAGCGCCTGTGGTATGCATGTATCTTATTATGTAGCCGTACTCAACATCTCTCATGATGTACTGAATTGAAGCAAAAGCTCCTTCTGCAGTAGGCTCATAATTCATGAGTAGCCAAATTCCAGAGAGAAGTTGTATTACCAGAACAACTACCAACAAGACCCCAGCCAAATACCATATGTTCATATTTATTGGAGCTGGGTACTTAGTTAAATGCCTTTCTATGGTAGCCGTTAAGGGCAACCTATCATCAAACCAATTCATTATCTTAGTAACCATTACGTAACGTCTCCGTCTTCGCCAATTACAAGTATGTCGTCAGATTTATAATAATGAGGAGGAACTGGTAAATTCGTAGGAGCAGGAACTCCAGCATAAACTCTTCCTGCTAGATCAAATTTAGATCCATGACAAGGGCAAAAAAATCCTCCCTGCCAATTGTTATCAAAGTCATTTACGCCAAGCTGAGGATAAAATTTAGGGGCGCAAGCAAGATGAGTACAAACTGCGGTTAAAACGGAAATTCCTTCCCTTCTAGACCTAAGTTTATTTCTTGCATATTCGGGTTGCTGTTCTTCATTTGATTCAGGATCTGCTAATCTTTCTAAATTCTTATCAATCTGGTTTAAAGATTCAGTTGAATGCTTAACTACATATATTGGAACACCCCTCCATTCAACTATTAATAATTCACCTGGCCTTAGTTTACTAATATCAGCTACTGCTGGTGCTCCAGCTGCTTCAGCTTTGGCACTGGGATTCCAAGAACCTAAGAAAGGAACTGCTGCTCCAGCTATGCCTACAGCACCTACAGCAGAGGTTGCTGCTATTAGAAATTTTCTTCTACCTGGATTAGGAGGAGATTTAGGTTGCATATTACCTTTTTGAGTATTGTGGCCTTTTTCTTGCTTTTCTTAAACCTACTTTCTTCCTTTCGACCTTCCTTGAATCTCTAGTTAAAAATCCTTCTTTTTTTAGAGCTGGTTTAAGATTCTCATCAAATTCTACTAAAGCTCTTGCAATCCCTAGCCTTATAGCTCCTGCTTGCCCAAAGCTTCCACCACCTGAGACTGTAGCTTTAATATCCACACCCTCAGTTAAATCAGTCGTCTCTAGAGGTTGTCTAACAACCATTTGAGCTACTTCTCTACCAAAATATTCTTCTAGTTTTTTCTTGTTTACAGTTATTTCGCCTTTTCCTTTTTGCAAAAAGACTCTTGCTGTTGAGGTTTTTCTCCTTCCTACTGTAATTATTTGTTCCAATTTATTTTCCTTATATTTCAGTTAATTGCGGATTCTGAGCTACATGAGGATGTTCAGAATCATCATAAACCTTTAGCTTAGAAAACATTTTTCTACCTAATTTACTTTTTGGTAACATTCCCTTAACGGCACTCTTAATTACTTCGCTAGCCGAATCCTCAAGAACTTCCCCTAAAAGCTTTGATTTTATGCCGCCAGGATACCCAGAATGTCTGTAGTATCTTTTCTGATCTTTCTTTTGGCCCGTTACATGAATATCTTTCGCGTTAACTACCACTACAAAATCTCCCATGTCAGCATTGGGTGTATATTCAGGCTTATTCTTCCCAGTTAGAACCTTTGCTATTTGCGCAGCGAATCTCCCTAAAGTTTTACCCCTAGCATCCAAAAGGATCCAAGTTTCTTGAATGTCAGATTTTTTAAAGCTTTGCGTATTCATTGGTAGCACTCAAAAATTATAAATATGATTTAGATTGTAGGCGCGCGCATTTTAATGCCTACAAACAGCATATTCAACCAGAACTTTATAAATTATCTCCCCAAAATTAATAAAATAAAATAAAAGTTACCCATTTAATGGCTATTTAGTTAAATTATGATGAAAGTTATGAAATTCAACAATCTTAAAAGAAGCAGCAGAATAATTATTACTTTCCTGATAGGCGTTATATTTGCTATGGCTTTGTTAAAAATTTTTGAAGTATTGCAAACAGATGAAGAGATAAATACTAAAAGCAAAACTCCCTTTTCATATAACTCAGCTGTTTCTAAAGCATCTCCTGCTGTAGTGAATATTTTCAGCGAACAATTAGTTAATAAAAGAATAAATAGACCTAGAAGAAATATAGATTCCATATTTGGCAAACAAAGAAATCAAATAAAAACAAGCCTAGGGTCTGGAGTCCTATTTAGTTCAGATGGTTACATTCTAACTAATCAGCATGTTATAGGGGATACAAATGTAAATGTTATAGTTGAGCTTTCTAACGGAAGAAAAATTAATGCCAAGATTGTAGGTATTGACAAAGGGACAGATCTTGCTGTTCTTAAAGCAGATTTAGGTGATGGAGCATACCCTTCTATAGAGATTGAAGACTCAGATAAAGTACGAATAGGAGATGTTGTATTAGCTATAGGTAACCCTTATGGACTAGGTCAATCAGTTAGCATGGGCATAATAAGTGCCACAGGAAGAGAGTATGAAAACCCCTATTCTAATTATTTACAAACAGACGCTTCAATAAATAAAGGTAATTCTGGAGGTGCATTAATTGATTTAAATGGAAGATTGATAGGTATTAATACAATTATAAGGTCAAGCTCTGGTGGTTCGGAAGGCATAGGTCTCGCAATTCCATCTTCTGTTGCTCTCAATGTTATTAGCGATCTTATTCAGTATGGTGAAGTAAGAAGAGGATGGTTAGGGTTTAGTATTGACCAAATGAATTTATTAAAACAAGGTCAACTTGTAGTATCAGAAGTAATTCCGGAAAGTCCTGCTAGTCAATCAGGTCTTAGTAAGAGTGATTTGATCTTATCTATTAATAAGCAAGCTGCTTCTTACGAAGAACTTTTTAAAACTTTTGCTAGATCAAAACCTGGTGATACAGTTGCACTAGAAATCTTAAGAAACAAAGAAACTATTGATATTGAGATTATCTCCGGAGAGTTAAATTAGTCTTTTTTTCTCTTTTCGACAGAAATAGCGTGAGCAGTTAAACCTTCAGCTCTAGCAATTACAGAAGTCTTATCCACCAATTCATTGTATAAATCTTTATTAGATTCAGATTTTATAGCCACTTTTGAAGAGCTAATCATAAAATCTTCTACAGATAATGGGGAACTAAATCTAGAACTGGCGTTAGTAGGCAATATATGGCTTGGTCCCAAGACATAGTCAGATAGTGAAACAGCTGAATCAGTTCCTTCAAGAATTATTCCTGCCACTAAATCATTTATATCAATCTCCTGATTATCAAAAGCTAAATGAAGATGCTCAGGAGCCAATCTATTGATGAGATATATGGCTTGTTTTAAATTGTCTATCTTTAGTATTAAACCATTATTCTTCAAAGAGGATTGAATAATCCTAGCCCTTTCGAGATTAGGACACTCGTTTTCTATAATTTCCTTTACTTTTTGGATAATTTCTCTGGAATTACTAATTAAAATTGAACTTGCATCTTCGTCGTGTTCTGCTTGAGCCATAAGGTCCCAAGCTACAATTTCTGGTGAAGAAGTTTCATTAGCTAAAATAACTATCTCTGACGGTCCTGCTATTGAATCTATCCCAACTCTACCGAATAATTGTCTTTTTGCTTCAGCAACATACGAATTTCCAGGGCCTACAATTTTATCTACTTTAGGAATAGATTTAGTTCCAAATGAAAAAGCTGCTATCGATTGAGCTCCACCTAGCCTTGCAATATTCTTAATACCAGCCACTTTAGCAGCAGCAACTGTTAAATCATTTACTTGACCTCCTACGCATGGAGTAGTTAGATATAAATCTTTAACCTGGCTTGCTATAGCTGGACCAGCCGCCATTAAAACAGAAGAAGGATATGAGGCCTTCCCCCCTGGCACATACAATAAAGCGCTCCTAATTGGCTTAAATACTCTTGAAACTTCTGAGTCAACTGATTCTAAATTTAAAGAATCTCTGCATTTGGAATGAAACTTAATAATGTTATTAAAAGAAAACTCTAATGCAGATATAACCTCTTTGTTTATTTTTCTATAACTAGCATTTATCTCATCTTCAGAAATAAAAAAATTATCTATAAGGTGATTATCTAGTTTTTCTGTTAGATCTATAAGAGCCTCATCTCCTCTAATTGATACATCTTTAATTATTTCAGAAACAGAAGAAATAATATTTTTATCAATGGTTTCTTTTTTTAAAAGGAAATTAGAAAAATCTGAATCAAATCCTGTATTTGATATATTTAATTCTTCTCTAAACATAAAATTAATTAAAAAACTTTTATAAGCTCTTGAATTAAAGCCGATTTAGTTTTTAAAGCTGCTTTGTTGGCTATTAATCTAGTTGAAATATCTCTTATAACTTGAATTTCATGTAATCCATTTTCTTTCAAGGTCTTTCCGCTTTCTACTAGATCAATTATCGCATCTGATAAACCCATTATTGGAGCTATCTCTTGAGCTCCATGTAAATAGATAATTTCTGATTGGATTCCTATAGATTCCATAAACTTGATAGAGCTCTTAGGGTATTTAGTTGCTATCTTCATCCTTGTAGTGCCCATCAATAAATCTTTTTTTCCTGCTAAAGACAATCTGCATTTTCCTATTTCTAGATCCTTAAGCTCGATAAATTCTTCAGACTCTTTTTCAATTAATATATCTTTTCCTACAACTCCTAAATGAGCAGCTCCAGAAGTTACGTAAGCCGGCACATCCCAACCTCTTACTAATAGAATCTTAACTTTATTATTCTTTGTATCTAAAACTAATTTTCTAGTTCTTTTTGGGTTATCTTTTAACTCAAAATTAGTATCTTTAAGGATGGGAAGAATATCTTCATATACTCTTCCTTTAGGTAAAGCCAATATTAATGATTCTTGTTTATCTTCCATGACAATTATTAAGATATTCTTTCTATATCCGCACCAAGCATTTTTAATTTTTCTTCAATTCTTTCGTAACCTCTATCAATATGATAGATCCTATCTATTGTTGTTGAACCTTCAGCAACTAAACCAGCTAATACTAAGCTAGCTGAAGCTCTTAAATCAGTAGCCATTACAGGTGCTCCTTTAAGAGCTTTGATTCCTTCAATTATTGCTGTATTGCCCTTAAGAGTAATATTTCCTCCCATTCTTGCAATTTCTTGTACGTGCATGAATCTGTTCTCAAAAATAGTTTCAGTAATAGTAGAACTCCCTTTCGCAATAGAATTTAAAGCTACAAACTGGGCCTGCATATCAGTTGGGAAGGAAGGGTAAGGTCCAGTTGTAAGGCTTGTAGAAATAGGTCTATCTATTTCCATCTTGATTTCAATCCAATCTTCACCAGTCTGAATTAAGGCACCAGATGACTCAAGTTTAGTAATTACAGAGGATAAATATTCTGGTTTAGCTGATTTTATTTTTATATGTCCTCCAGTCATTGCAGCTGCAGTCAAGTAAGTGCCTACCTCAACTCTATCAGGCGTCACAGAAAATGAAGTTCCCTTAAGAGAATGGACGCCTTCGATCTCTAGTGTGTCAGAGCCTGCGCCTTTAATATTGGCGCCCATGCTTGTTAAACAATTAATTAAATCAACCACTTCAGGTTCTTTAGCTGCATTCCGAATAGTAGTTATGCCATCAGCTAAACAAGCTGCCATAATAACGTTCTCAGTACCCGTTACGCTTACAGGATCAAAAAAGATCTTACTCCCTTTTAATCTTCCATTTACTGAAGCTTTTATGTATCCGTCTTCTATATTTACTTCTGCTCCCATTGCCCTCATAGCTTCGATATGAAGGTTCACAGGCCTACTTCCTATTGCGCAACCTCCAGGCAAGGCTACGGTAGCTTCTTGATGCCTTGCTAAAAGTGGTCCTAAAACTAATATAGAGGCCCTCATAGTTTTAACTAATTCGTAACGAGCATCTAGATTCTTAATTGATGAAGTATCTACCTGAACTTCCATGTCATCACTCAACATTACGCCTACCCCCATAGAGCCCAAAAGTTCTAACATAGTTGTGACATCATTAAGATGTGGTAAATTTCCTATTGTTACAGGCGAATCTGACAATAAAGAAGCGGCCAATATTGGCAAAGCGGAATTCTTAGCCCCTGACGCATAAATTTCTCCATTTAATGGAACCCCTCCTTTAATTAAAAGCTTATCCATTTATAAAGATACTATCCATTTATCTATTACTGTAGAAATGTCATTATTATTATTTTCCATTAAAGAATAAAATTGACTTCTAAAGGTTAGGCCTAAATTAATGCCATTAACGACAATATTGATTATCTTCCATTCATTATTTCTGTCTAAGTACATGCTATAGACTCCGGGATATCTTTTTGATGAAGTAATTATTTCAATATATACCTTTGTTTTATTTGGTGATTTAGATTGACTCTCAGGCGGCAATACAATTATTTTTTCATCTTTAAATTCGATTAAAGTTTTTGAATAAGTATTTAATAAGCTCTCTCTAAAGGCTTCTGAGAATCTCCCTCTTTGAGAACTAGTCGCAACCTTATAATGTTTACCCATAACATTCCTAGCGATTCTTTCAAAATCTACTATAGGGCTAAAAGCATTACTAATTTCTTGAATGAATAGTTCAGAATCTTCTTCAAATAAAGCATTCTCAGTTTGCAAGATGACAATAATATTATTGTGGGTTCTTTCAGCATGCTCGTGAGCAGAAATATTTTCTGC
>CAJWKH010000060.1 GCA_913042085.1 uncultured Gammaproteobacteria bacterium
TCACAAATTCTAGACAAGTAAGTACATTTCAGTGGGTTATCTCAACTCCTGCTGAGCCAGAAGAAGGCGATATGATGGTAGCTGTATATTCAGACTGTAAGTTTGATGAGGGTTACGAAGGCAGAAAGGTTTTTGATCTTTACAAAGACTTTGCACTATACGCTCAATCTCAAGGAGATACCGTAGGTAGAAAAATGATTTTTCCATCATCTGGTTATGATGGCGATGCTGACTTTGTAAGACTGTTATATACATCTTCTATAGACGGTATGGGAGTAAATCAAGAATTGTATTGGGATGAGCTTGAAGAATCTGAAGCTTCGAAGAATTTAAAAGGTTTTTCTTGCTCTAATGCTAGAGAATATATTGGCCAATCAATGAGAGACTAAAGACCCATCTTCCTTAAAAAAATAAGAAGGCCCTTCGGGGCCTTTTTACTTTTGAGATTGACCCAAAATAGAAGAAGATTTATCTTGTTTATATGAAAAATTTATTAGTAACAGGTGCTGCTGGTGGAATAGGATCGGAAATTGCTACTTATGCCAGCAAAAAAGGATATAGGGTAGGGTTAATGGATGCTAATCATGAAAAGCTAAAAGAAGTAGAAGCTGAGATTGAAAACTCCATTAGCCTTCCTGTAGATATCACTAGCGAGGAATCAGTTAAGCATGCATTGGATACTTTTGCAGAGACGCCAGACGGTCTGGTTAATTGTGCTGGGATAGTTAGATTTGGAAATCTTTTGGAACAACAAGTTAAAGATTTTGAAGATGTAATAAATGTGAATTTACTAGGTTGTTTTATAGTAAGTTGTTCTGTTGCGAGGCTTATGAAAGAAAAGGGATCAGGCAATATCGTTAATATCAGTTCTATAAGCGGAGGGAAACATCCAGCCATACATTCCGGAGCTTATGCAGCTTCGAAGGCTGGAGTAGTTATGTTGTCAGAACAAATGTCACTTGAATGGGGTAAAGAAGGAATACGAGTAAATGCAATTTCCCCTGGGTTTATTGATGCAGGAATGTCAGCTGAACATTATGTTGACCCTGTAGAAAGGAAAAAAAGAGAAGGAATGGTTCCTATTCAAAAGATAGGTTCAGCGAAAGATATTGCAAATGTTGTAATGTTTTTATTATCTGATGAATCCTCCTATGTTCATGGAGAAAACATTGTAGTAGATGGAGGCGTAATGAATAGCGTCTTGGCTAATATTGGTAGAAATTAAACTTTAAAGAATCATAAACGTAATAGTTTTTTAGCGTTATCAGCTAGATAAGAAGGTATTTCTTTAATTGAATTCCTGTTAGGTTGATCCCAGCCCAAGAAGTTCGTCCCTAGAACTTGTCTTTCTTTTCCCACTATTTTATCCAGTAAATTTAATGAAGCTTCTTGATGGACATGATTATCAAACCAGATTAACTTCAGTTGCTTTAGAAATTCTCCCTTTTCTTTGATCCATTCAGGAGAAGTGTGTCTATTCTCAGCAGCTAATGCCATCCTGCCAGCAAGAAAAGCTATATTCCCTCCTCCATGACTAATGCATATATCAAGATCAGGGTGTCGATGTAAGACTCCACCAAATATCAAATTACCTAAGGCAGCTGTTTCGTCATTAGCAAAGCCAACTGTTAAGTCTAGGCTGTATAAGTCCAATCTATGGTCAGAGTAAGGTCCATTAATTCCTTGGGGAGCAGGATGTATAAAAAGAGGTACGTCTAATTCAATGCAGGATCTGTAAAAATCATCCATCTGTTGATGTGCTAAGCCTAAAGGGAAATCAGTGCCTATATATGCCCCATGAAACCCAAGATCTTTTACACTTCTTTCAAGCTCTTTAGAGGCTGCTTCAGGATCTTGCATTGGTAAAGATGCAAAACCTCCTAAACGTTCTCTATGGTTCGAAATAGAATGAGCCATAGTGTCATTATGTAATTTGCAATAATTTATAGCCTCTTTTGGTTCAATAAAATGGAAGTAAGTTATAGGATTTGGTGATAAAACTTGATAATCAATACCTAGAGATTCCATGGCCTCTAATCTAAGGTTTATATCCATGAATGGAGTGTTTTCGTACCTTACACCTTCAAGTTTATAGTCTCCTGCACGAAACCAAGGATTATCCTTATCTCCCCCTATTTCGGGACCTAATCCTTTTATAGAATTTAAAGTTTCCTTAAAAATTGCGTGAGCATGAATATCGATTATGTGCATTACGAAGTTTTTACCAGTCACTTCCTTTTTTACCCATAAATTGTTTAATCCAATTATGGTAATTCTGTACTGCCGGTTCATTCTTACCGTAAACAAAATCGTGAGATTCTAATTTGGAGACATTCGTTTGAATTTGAAGTCCCATTTTATAATCTTCATCAACAACAGCCTGTAAGACCATGTCACTAAACTCTTGAGTTATTTTTTTTTCTTCTTTTGTTTTAGGTTCTGTAGCAGATAGGATAGTTTGCCTAGTGATGGTTGACTCATGAGAAGAAGTTGGAAAGATCTGACTAACCAAGCAATGCCCTCCTAATACGCCAGAGATGGATAAGTTAGGAAAACCGGAATGTATTAGGCGTATATGATCTAAAGGATCCTCCCATTCTTCTTCTGGTTTTTCTACAAGTTCGCCCAATGACTTTCTTCCAAAAGTAAGTCTTTGATGTGGTCCGTATGTATCTAAAACAAGCAGATTACCAACAGTGTGTTTCCCAACGGTATCACCGTGTAACTGATTATGATGATAAGCTTCTAAATAACCATCTATAGCTACCTTCCAGCCAGGTCCTGTAATTTCTCTTTGATCATAAATGTGCCAATCTTTTAAATTTAGAGTTTCAAGTTCTAACGCAAAGTCTCCTAACCAGTCATCAATATCAAATTCCACTTCGGGACTTAACATTGCCCATATAAGTCCTGCCCTCTCTTCACAATTCAATTCTATTAAACCAAAATCTTCTTTATTAATTTCACCAAAGGTTTTCTCTCCGTACATTCCTATTAATTTGCCTTCGTGGTTGTAGGTCCATGCATGGTAAGGGCAGATAAAGTTTCTTTTTTCTCCTTGACCTTCTTCGCAAACTTGTGAGCCTCTATGTCGACAAACATTGAGAAAAGCTCTCACTTTCATGTCCTCACCCCTTGTTATAAGTACTGGTGTATCAATTACATTCATTGCTCTGTGGCTATTAGCATTAGATATCTCGCTACTGAGACATAAAGCTAAAGGTAAAGTCTTGTATATTCTTTCAATTTCTTTTTCGTAACGCTCTGAATTCACATAAGCTTCAATAGAATTAGACATTATCCCATCAGCTTGATCGGTAGTTTTATTCTTAAAATGCTCAAGGGCCCTTTTAGCCAGACCCAGCATCTCTTCAGAGTTAGAGCTATTTCTTTTCACTTTTATATTCCTCTTGAAATTCAATCCAGGCAGGTACGGATTCGGGTATATCCGCAGCAATATTTATTTCGCCCATGCCTACTCTTAAAGGACTTGTGAGCGTTTCTACATAATCCTTTGTTTTAACGTAATAAAAGAAATGGATAACTCTTCTAGCAAATTTCCATACTCCTTCTTCCTTTTCGTAGTTATCGTCATACCTCATAGCGGCAAGACTTACTACTCCGTCACGTGTAGTTTCTGCATGACTATAGACAACTCCAGTTGCTAAATCTTTCTTTTCAGGATCCATTTCAACCCTTACGTCATGAGTCCAATGGAAAGAAGGACCTCTCGATTTGAAAACTTCCAGATACATATCAATTATATTTTGACGACCTTTGCTTTTAAGCATTCCACTAGGTGAATCAAATTCAGCATCCTTCGTAAAAAGTTTTTCTAGAGATTCTAAGTCTTGTTGATCGCATGCTTCTGCATACTTAGAAACCAAATCTCTAATTTCTTCTTTGGACTCGAGTCTATCGAGTCTTTTGATGATTTCGTTGTTTTCTTCCATATTTAAAAATAATTAAATAAACTTTAATCTAGAACTTAGATGAAGTGGAGGCTGATAAAATCTCTATCCAATAACCATCCGGATCTTTAATAAAAGCTAGCCCTTTCATATTCCCATCATCAGGTTTTTTTACAAATTCTATTCCTTGTTTTTCAAATTCCTTACAAGCTGAGTATACGTCTGGAACAGTAATTCCAATGTGGCCAAATCCTCTCGGATCAACGTTGCCATCGTGATACGAAAAGGAATCGTCATCTTCAGTGCCGTAATTATGTGTTAGTTCAAGCATAGCCTTTTGACTAAAGGCATACTCTGCCCTTTTTAAGGGATCAGAAGGAACTGGTTCGTCTTCATTTCTTAAATAACCGAGAAAATATAAAGTAAATTCCATTTCAGGAAAATCAAGCTGTTTAATTAAAGTCATGCCTAATACATTGACATAAAAATCCAACGAATCTTTTGGATCTTTAATCCTCAACATAGTTTGATTAAAAACAAATTCTCCTGTTCCTTTGGATAAGGGCTTCTTCAATTCTTCCATTTTTCCTCCTTAAAGAGCTTATATAATCGTGAATCCTAACCAATAATTCAATTAGTTTATATTTTTTGGGTAAATTATTTAAATAAGATTCTTAAATAAAGGTCAATTTTGTTGCATTTTTAGAGCAAAAAAGGCTATATTTACGCTCGGTAATATTCAACTTATCTTAGTTTTTATTACCTTTTACTAACATTTTGGGGAAAATTATGAAAATTTTTAAATTGACCTTAGGTCTTATTTCTGGATTAAGCCTATTGGTATTTCCATTAAACACTTTTGCTGCTGAAAATGTAGATGATGAATCTGCCAGTGTAATAGAAGAAATTACAGTAACTGCAAGGAAGAGAGAAGAAAGTATATTAGATATACCTGAATCCGTTGTTGCTATTTCTGGTGATGATATAGAAAAACAAGGCATTAAAGGCTTAGACAAAATAGGTTTGGCAATTCCAAATTTAAATCTTGCTATGAGAACTGATGGCTACCCTAATGTCTCTATTAGAGGAATAGGAGCTTTTGGCTTAACTCAGGGTGTTGGTTTCTATTTAGATGATGTTCAGTTATTCGCTGATGCATCTTCAAGATTTGGAGATTTAGAACGAATTGAGGTTCTAAAAGGCCCACAAGGAACACTTTATGGAGGAAGTAATATAGGCGGAGCGGTTAAATTTGTAAGTAAACGACCTACAATTGGCGAAGATTCTGGAAGAATTAAAATGCAAGCAGGTGGTCAAGATTCTAAAGACTACGAAATTTCTAGCAATGTAGCTATTTCTGATAGTTGGGCCGCGAGGGTTTTCGCATTTAATAGAGATGATAAAGGTTTCTTAAAAAACCCTAATTCTGGAGGTCAAAATCAAGCAGTAGATGTAGGTGCCTATGAGGAAGAAGGTTATAGACTTTCAGTGGCAGGTTCACTTTCTGACAGGCTAAGTCTTTATGCTTCTCATAGATCCAATGAATACAGTGGGCCAGTAAACAACTGGGCAAGAGAGATGGGATCTCCAGGTGCTTTTAACTATGTACATGAATTAGATACTGGAAGAAACCCAACTCATGACAGAGAAACAAATGGAACAAAATTAGAGCTGAATTTAGAAATGGATGGCTTTGATATAACTTCCATTAGCTCTTATACAGATACAGAAAGTACTCGTATCACTGACGTAGATTTAACCCCTTTCTGGTTTTTTAATACATACAGACCTGAAGAAATGGAAGTTACAACTCAAGAAATCCGTTTAACCTCAACTGGTGCTGGCGATTTCCAATGGATAGCAGGTTATTATGCTTCTACTTATGAGAATAAGATGGACTCGTATCTACATTTTGGACCTGGCATGATTTTACCTGATACTGATTTCAAATTGCCTTTTGAGTTAAGGGATGAAGAAAATACTCATAGTGCATTCTTTGGAAATGTATCTTACGAAGTTGGTGATTGGAGATATGATTTTGGTTTAAGAATAGATAATTGGGAAGAAGAAGAAGATAATTTAGATGCAGATACTAATGGTGGTATTCACTCTTCAAAAAACGATGACACTGAAACTCTACCTAGGCTATCTATAACAAGGAATCTTGAAGATGGAATTGTTTATTTAACTTCTTCAAAAGGTTATGAACCTGGTGGTTTAAATGGAAGTGTTCCTTACACTGATGCAAGTGGAAATAGATTACTTCAACCTTTTGGAATCGAAGAAGCTACTCAACATGAATTAGGTTGGAAAGGCTCTACTTTTGGAGGAAGGGGGACTGCTTCAGTTGCAATCTTCCAAATAGATTATTCTGATAGGGCTTTCCAAGTATTAGCTCCTAATCCAGCTGGTCCAGGTTTAATTGAGTATGTAACAAATATTGGTGACACGGAGCAAAGTGGTCTTGAAGTTGAAT
>CAJWKH010000061.1 GCA_913042085.1 uncultured Gammaproteobacteria bacterium
TTGTAAAAGATGAGAAACATTACGATAAATTTGATAGAGCCTTTGATATTTACTTCAAAGGCATCGAAAGTCTTGACGACATCCTAGAGATGCTCATACCTGAAGATTGGTTGAAAGCAGAATTTGAAAAACATTTAACTGAAGAAGAGCTTAAGAAAATAGATTCTTTGGGTGGTTTAGAAAAACTTCTTGAAGAGTTTAAGAAGAGAATGGAAGAACAGGAAGAACGGCATGAAGGTGGAAGCAAATACATAGGTACTGGCGGGACATCTCCTTTCGGTAATTCTGGTGAGAACCCAGAGGGAATAAGAGTTGGCGGTGAAGGAGGAAAAGGAAAGGCTGTTAAAGTCTGGGAAGCAAGAGATTTTAAAAATCTTGATGATGATGTTGAGTTAGGTACAAGAAATATGAAGGTTGCACTAAGAAGACTTAGAAAATTAATTAGAGATAGTGCTGATGAAGAATTTGATTTAGATGGAACCATAAGCTCAACAGCAAAAAAAGCTGGAATGTTGGATGTAAGATTTAGGCCTGAAAAAAGAAATGCGGTTAAGGTTCTAGTTCTATTTGATGTTGGCGGCTCTATGGATCCTCATATCAAAGTTTGTGAAGAACTATTCTCAGCATGTAAAACAGAGTTTAAAAATTTAGAGTATTTTTATTTTCATAACTTCATTTATGAAACCGTATGGAAAGATAATAGAAGAAGGCAAAATGAAAGAATCTTTACAGAAGATATCATTCATAAATATTCTGCAGATTACAAAATACTCTTTGTTGGAGACGCAACCATGGCTCCTTATGAAATTACAAATCCAGGTGGAAGCATTGAGCATTGGAATGAAGAAGCCGGAGCATTGTGGATGAAAAGGCTTGTAGGTGTTTACGACAAGTTGGCATGGTTAAATCCGGTGCCTAAAGAACATTGGGAATACAGCTCATCAGTAGAATTAACAAGGAGTTTAGTGGAAGACAACATGTTTCCTTTAACGTTAAGAGGGTTAGAAGAAAGCATGGCATATCTTAGTAAATAAAGAGTCTTATGAAGGCTTTATCAATTTCTAATCTTAAGAAAGAATATCAGGGAGGCATTCAAGCACTAAAGGGCATAGACCTTGAAGTGGAAGAAGGAGACTTCTTTGCTTTGTTAGGTCCCAATGGCGCAGGTAAATCCACAACTATTGGTGTTATTAGCTCTCTAGTAACCAAAACTTCAGGTAAAGTAAAAATACTAGATATAGATATCGATGAGAATCATTCGCTAGCTAAAAAGAAATTAGGTGTTGTTGGTCAAGAGGTTAATTTTAATCAATTTGAGAAAGTGGGTGACATTATCAGAAACCAGGCCGGTTATTATGGTTTAGGCTTTCGAAAATCTAAAGAAAATGCCAAGTATTACATGAAGAAATTAGATATTTGGGATAAAAGAAATGAGCAAGCCAGGAAACTCTCCGGAGGTATGAAAAGAAGGATAATGGTGGCCAAGGCTTTGGTTAATAACCCTGAACTATTAATCCTTGATGAGCCTACTGCTGGGGTAGACATAGAGTTAAGGCGATCTTTATGGGATTTCTTAACCGAGATAAACAATAATGGGACTAGCATTATTCTTACAACACATTATCTAGAAGAAGCAGAAAGGTTATGCAGAAATATAGCCATAATAGATTCTGGAGAAATTGTTGAAAATACGAGCATGCAAGAATTACTAACAAGATTAGAAGTAGAGACATTCATTCTTGATTTGTTACAGCCAATTAATAAATTGCCTGAAGTAAGCGGATTTCAGATGATTTTAGAGAGCCCTAAACGCATTAAGGTTACTGTTGAAAAAGAGCAGGGTTTAAATGCAGTCTTTAAGTCACTGTCTGAGTTGGGAATTGAAATATCTAGTATGAGAAATGAAACTGGTCGGCTAGAAGAGCTATTCTTAGGTCTCGTAGAACCTTCTTTAAAGGAGAAAGATTAGTGAACGCCTCCGAGCAGATTAAAGCTTTAGCAACAATTCTTTATAAAGAAATCCATAGATTTATGAGGATTTGGACTCAAACACTTATCCCTCCTGCAATCATGATTATGCTTTACTTCGTTATCTTTGGAACTCTCATAGGTAAACGAATTGGTCAAATGGGTGGTTTTGACTACGTACAATTCATGATTCCAGGCCTTATCATGATGTCTGTTATAAGTAATTCATACTCTAACGTAGTCTCATCTTTTTTTGGACAGAAATTTGCTAGAAGCATTGAAGAATTACTAATAACACCTCTACCTCATTATTTAATTCTTACAGGCTGGATATTGGGTGGAGTGGCTAGAGGCCTTTTGGTTGGCGCAATAGTTACTATAGTTTCTTTGTGGTTTTACGATTTAAATGTAAATAATTGGCCGTTATGTATCTTCGTTGTGATTTCTACTTCTGTTCTATTTTCCTTAGGCGGTTTTTTAAATGCTTTGTTTGCAGAGTCATTCGATGATATTTCTATTATTCCAACTTTTATTATGCAACCTTTAATTTATTTAGGAGGAGTTTTCTATTCAATTCAACTACTTCCCCCGTTTTGGCAAACTGTTTCATTGGCAAATCCAATACTGTACATGATTAATGCTTTTAGATATTCCATATTAGGCTCTTCGGATCTGGAAGCTCTAGGGTTCTCAATTTACTCTGCCTTAGGCATGATAGTTGGCTTTATAGTTTTATTTTTCTGTATTTGCTTGTGGTCTTTAAATAAAGGAAGAGGCATAAGGTCTTAATAGATGCCTGATTCGTCTTTAGGAGAAAATACCAATTACCCAACAGGTTATGACCCTTCAATACTGGTTGGATTAAATAGGGCTGACTCAAGACAAAAATTACGCCTTGATAGCAATAACTACGAAATCTTTGGTATTGATTCTTGGACTTGTTACGAATTATCTTGGTTGAACGAGAATGGAATACCAAGAAACAGCATCCTTTACTTTTCTTACAGTTGTCATTCAAAGTTTTTTGTAGAGTCCAAATCTTTAAAGTTGTATTTATACTCACTCAATAATAAAAAGTTTTTCTCTAACGAAGAGCTCATTCAAACTATAAAGGGAGACTTAGAAGCAGCTTTAAAGACTGCTATCTCTTTAGAAGTATCCACTGAACCAAGGGAAATAATTTCCAATCAGAATTGTATTGATTCCCTGAATATCGAGGCACCCAGTGCCCAACCTAATTCTTTAGTCTTATTGTCAAACGATAAGGATGTTGATGAAGACGTTTCATGTGGTCTTTTTAGAAGTTTGTGTCCTGTTACAGCACAACCTGACTGGGCCACAGTCTATATAGCGTATAAAGGAAAACAAATTAAACACGAAAGTTTGCTAAGCTATCTATTGTCTTATAGAAACCATCAAGGGTTTCACGAAGAGTGTGTTGAAAGAATTTTTCAAGATTTAAATGAAAGATGTGAATTAGAAAGTTTACTAGTTAGAGCAAATTATTTAAGACGAGGTGGAATTGAGATAAATCCTGTGAGAACTACGCAAGAGAATTTTGAACAAATTTTAAGGGAGCAAAGGCAATAAGCAGATGAAAGAAGATAATGAAGATAGATTAAATAAGATTGAGTCTAAATACTTATTTCAAGAAGATTCTCTTGAAAGACTCAGTCAAGAGCTAAGAACACAACAAGTTGAAATCCAAAAGCTTAAAGATGAAATTAAATCATTAAAAGAATCTGTAACAGAAATGTCATCTAAGGAAGGCATCGAAGAAGAAAAACCTCCTCATTATTGATTGCTTTAGATTAGTTTTATTAATCCTTATAATGCAACCTCCAAAAAAATAGGAGAGATGGCAGAGTGGTCGAATGCGCACGCTTGGAAAGCGTGTAAGGTGTTAAAGCCTTCGAGGGTTCGAATCCCTCTCTCTCCGCCAGCAAATTAAAGTTTTATCGAAGTATGAATTCAAATTTAGATTTAGGATGGGAAGAGTGGTTAAGTTTACCTTTGATCAACCTTCCTTATATAAAAGCAAAGGTAGATACGGGTGCCCAAACCTCTGTTCTTCATGCTAAGCATATTGAAGTTTTTAAAGTAAAGAATAAGAAATATGTAAGGTTTGAAATAGCTCCATTACTAGAAAAACCTAACTTTACTGTGTCTTGTTCGGCGCCTTTAACAGGAAGAAGAAAAGTTACTAGTTCGAATGGTGAATCTGAAAAGAGATATTTTATTAAGACTGATGTAGAGATATCGGGTAAGACTTGGGAGATAGAGGTCTCACTTACTGATCGAAAGTCTATGCAATACAGAATGCTTCTTGGGAGAAGTTCTATTGGTCCAGATATGACCGTACATGCTTCGGAAAGTTTTTTGAATGGACAACCAATAAGGAAAAACCCTTATTCGGATAAAAAGAAAAGAACGCATAAATCTAGAAGAGCTCTTAGAATTGCTTTATTAACCCGAGAACCTAACAATTATACTTCTAAGAGGATTGTTATAGCTGGACAACAAAGAGGCCACCAAGTTGAGCCAGTTAACCCTACAAGATGTTATCTAGATGTTGATACAGGCAATCCAGAAATTTTTTATGATTCCAAGCCACTACCTAAATATGATGTTGTAATACCTAGGATAGGTGCTTCGATAACAGCTTATGGACTTGCCGTTACAAGACAATTTGAATTAACCGGTGCTTTGCCATTGAATAATCCTCAAGCTATTGCTAACTCTAGAGATAAATTATTAGCACATCAATTACTCGCTTCAGCAGGCATAAATATGCCAGTTACAGGCTTTGCTTCTTCACCGAAAGATACAAAGGGGGTAATTAACACTGTGGGTACAGTTCCTTTAGTAATTAAACTATTAGAATCTTCTCAAGGAAAAGGGGTTATCTTAGCGGAAACTAAGAAGGCAGCAGAAACTGTTATTAATGCTTTCAGAGGTCTCAATGCTAATTTTTTAGTACAAGAATTTATAGAAGAATCAAAAGGTGAAGATTTAAGGTGTATGGTCATAGACGGAAAGGTTGTCGGTTCATTTCTACGTTCCAATAAAGAAGATGATTTTAGATCTAATTTACATCAGGGCGGAATAGCAGAAAGTACAACCATAACTGCTAAGGAAAGAGGTATTGCAATACGAGCATCTAAAGCAATTGGTTTGTCGGTAGCAGGTGTTGATATACTTAGAAGTAAAAGAGGCCCTCTAGTGCTTGAGGTTAATAGCTCTCCAGGAATACAAGGAATTGAAAAGACCTTAGAATTAGACATAGCTGGAGAAATTATTTCTTTTTGTGAAAAGAAATTAGGAATAGGTATTTAAAGAAAGGAGAAAAAATGTCAGATTTAAAAAACAAAACTTTATTTGTGTCAGGGGCTAGCCGAGGAATTGGTTTAGCAATAGCAAAAAGGGCTGCTCAAGACGGGGCCAATATAATTCTTGCAGCTAAAACTGCAGAACCACACCCAAAATTACCGGGAACTATATATACGGCAGCTGATGAAGTTATTGAGTGTGGCGGTCAGGCGTTGCCCGTTATCTGCGACATAAGGGATGAGAAGAATGTTAGAGATGCAGTTAACAAAGGAGCAGAAGAATTTGGAGGAATTGATATATGCGTAAACAACGCAAGTGCGATTCAATTAACGGGGACATTACAAACAGATATGAAAAGATATGACTTAATGCACCAAATTAATTCAAGAGGGACCTTCTTGGTTAGTAAAGTATGCTTACCTCACTTATTGAAATCGGACAATCCTCATATTTTAAATCTTTCCCCTCCGTTGGATATGAGCCCAAAATGGTTTGGACCTCATGTGGCTTACACAATGGCTAAATTTGGAATGAGTTTATGTGTTTTAGGTATGGCGGAGGAATTTAAGGAAGAGGGAGTGGCAGTTAATTCATTATGGCCAAGAACAGCCGTAGCAACCGCTGCTATTAAAAATGCTTTAGGCGGTGATGAAATTATGAATATATCTAGAACGCCTGAGATAATGGGGGACGCTGCGCATGTAATCTTAACTAAGAATTCAAAAGAGTTTACTGGAAACTTTTGCATCGATGATAATTTGTTAGCTGAAAATGGGGTTACAGATTTTAGTCAATATGCCCAAGTTCCTTTTGATCAGCTAGCTCCGGATTTCTTTGTGCCTGAAGATCTTGAGGCCCCTGAAAGTGCTAAAAATAGTTAAATCTTATGAAATATATACAAGAAAAGAGATTATTTAATTTTTCACCTCAAATAATTTGGAGTATTGTTAGCGATTTATCAAGAAGTGACTGGGTTCCTGGAGTTGAAAGCATTACTTTAGAAGACAACGTAAGGA
>CAJWKH010000062.1 GCA_913042085.1 uncultured Gammaproteobacteria bacterium
AGTTAAAGAAATTGCGGGCAGTGTATCTCCTACTTGTATAGTCATATTTTCTCCTAAATTTTAGGTTCAGTATAAAACTCTTTTGTGGGTTAACAAATAATATTTTGGAGAGTTAGAAATAGGTGTTATAGTATAGTAATACACCTAAAGGTAAATAATTATATGAACTATAAAAATTTAACAAAATTTATAATTTTTTTAATATCTATTTCATTCATTTCGACATTCTTGAAGGGAGAAAATCTTGAAGAAATTTATGAATTAGCTCTTAAGAATGATCCTCTTTTGAGGGCTGCTGAGGCCTCTTATAGAGCAGGAAAAGAAAATAAAGTTCAAGGAAGATCGGGTTTATTGCCTAATCTAAGCGTTTCAGGCAGTACTAATTGGAATGAATATAGAGTTATGGATCAAATAATTGATCAATACAATTCTAATAATTATTCGGGCAGATTAACCCAGCCCTTATTTAGAATGGATAAATGGTTTCAATTTAAAAGAGGAAAGGCGCTAACAAAAAGCGCTGAAGCTGAATTTGCTTATCAACAGCAAGAAACTATGATTCGAGTAGCTTCGGCTTATTTTAATGTTCTAAATTCAATTGATAGTCTTAATGCTGCTAGAGCAGAAGAAAAAGCTATAGGAAGACAAAAAGACCTTGCTAAAAAAAGATTTGAAGTTGGATTGGCAGCGATAACTGAGGTACAAGAAACTCAAGCCGCGTACGATTTAACTGTAGTATCAAGGATATCTAGAGAAGCTCAATTAGATTCTGCGAGAGAAGGATTAACTTCTATAGTTGGAAAAGATATTACTTTACTTTCTCCATTAAAAGAAGACTTTGAGATTTCTCTTCCTGATCCTCTAGATAGAGATAGTTGGGTAACATTAGGATTAAAAAATAACTTTCAATTGAAATCAGCTAAATTTCAAAGAGATGCAGCTAAACATAGTGCCAGAGCATCAACTTCAAATCACCTCCCTCAGGTAGATATCGTTGGTAGAGTAACAAAAAGCACTTCAAAACAAGGAAAGTTTGGTGGGTTTATACAAAATCCATTATTTGGAATAGAACAAGACACAAGGCAATACGCTGTACAGGTTAATATTCCACTATACGCTGGCGGATCTATAAGCTCAGCGAGAAGACAGGCCTTTGCTAATTATGATAGAGCCAAAGAGCAAACTATTTACACTGAAAGATCTACTATAAGAGATATTCGATCTAACCACTTTGGCGTTCAAACTCAAGTTGCAAATGTAACTGCAAGAAAGCAAGCTCTTGCTTCAGCTGAATCAGCATTAGAAGCAACTCAAATTGGTTATGAAGTTGGAAGTAGAAATACTGTAGACCTTCTTGATTCGCAAAAAAGGCTTTATCAAGCGCAAAGAGATTATGCTAGTTCAAGGTATGAATACATCATTGCCATGTTAAGACTAAAGGCTTCAGTAGGCTCATTAAATCCTGGGGATTTAATTTCAATAAGCAATAGAATGGAATAACCAATGAAAATAGCAATTAGAATAGCAATAGCCTCTATAATTCTTGCAATAGCATCTTTCGTTTTAATCCAAGTTCCCTCAATTCAAGACAGAATGATGGTGTCAGTTGTTTCTAGTATGGCTAATGCTACTAATAATTTGCCTAAAGAAGATGCATTGAGTGTTGCAGTCTGTGGATCAAGATCTCCTATTCCTAGTCCCGGTAGAGCTGAGACCTGCATGATAGTGCAAGCTGGAGAAGAAATGTTCGTTGTAGACATAGGAGATGGCAGCAATGCTAACTTACGAAACTGGCGTATCGACTATGGTGCTATCAAAGCAGTTTTATTAACGCACCTGCATTCAGATCATATAGCTGATCTTCCTAACCTCCATCAAGGAGCTTGGATACTCGGAGGCAGAACGGATAAGTTAAAAGTGTTTGGACCTTATGGTGTAGCTAGTGTCACGCAAGGTTTAGAGATTGCTTATGGGCTTGATTACGGATTTAGGCATGAGCACCATGGAGATGGAATAGCTCCGAGAGAGTATGCAGGTTTTGATGCTCATACGATTGATCTGAATAACCCTGTGATACATGACGATGGAGAACTTAAAATAACTGCTTTCAAGGTAATCCATGAACCAATTGAACCGTCCTTGGGTTATAGATTTGAATACAAAGGAAGGTCTTTAGTTATTACCGGTGATACTTCTTATGCACAAAGCGTAATAGATAATTCTATGGATGTAGATGTTCTCTTTCACGAAGCTCAAGCTAATCATATGGTCGATGTTATGCAAAATGTTGCGAATGAAAATGGAGCTGAGCTAATGGCTAAAGTTATGTCTGATATAAAAACTTATCATACGACTTTAATAGAAGCTGCCGAAATAGCTAATAAAGCTAATGTAAAGAAATTAGTTTTCTATCATCTCACTCCTGCGCCTAGAAATTATTTAACAGAGCTAATCTTTGTAAGAGGAGTAGATGAAATTAGAGAAGACTGGATGTTAGCTGAAGATGGTTCACTAATAATTTTACCAGTAGGCTCCGACAAGATAATTCTTACGAACATGTAACCCCAATCTAAGCAAAGGAAATAGAAGATGATAAAAATGTTTAAAATATTGATGATTATTCCTTTTTTGATATGGAGTGTTTTTTCTTCGGCCGACGAGATAAAGGAAGGCGTTTTAAGGACTCCTGATGAAAGATTTGAGAACTTAAAAGATTATCCATTTAAGCCGAATTACATGGAAATAGACGGTTTAAGGATTCATTACCTTGACGAAGGGCCAAAAGATGCAGATCCAATAGTTCTTTTCCATGGAGAGCCTACATGGAGCTATTTGTTTAGAAAAATGATTCCTGTGTTAACAGAGGCTGGGCATAGGGTCATTGTTCCTGACATGGTTGGATTTGGTAAATCTGACAAGTTTATATCTAAATATGACTACAGCTACAAACATCATGTAGATGTAATGAAAGAGCTTATGGTTAGGTTAGACATTAAAAATGCAACTCATTTCGGGCAAGATTGGGGTGGCTTAGTAGGCTTAAGAGTCGTGGCAGAACTTCCTGATAGATTTGCTAGAGTTGTTGTTTCTAATACTGGCATGGTTGCTAGAGATGGTATTTCGGGTTGGCTCTTTCACAACATGATGAAGTTAACGGTATGGTGGAATGGGGCTATCACCTTTGAAGAACTTAAAGCGGCTGCAAATGAGGCATTAACTGCGAACAATCCCTCTGGCAATCAAGGCGTGTCTATGTTTACTAAATGGATAGCTCATTCGTATTACGCAGAAGATATGGATGTTGTTGGCATCATCGAAAACTTTGGAAGAATAAAACTTAATGATGAAGAAAAACGAGCTTATGAAGCGCCCTACCCTACAGGAGAATATAAAGCTGGAGCTCATGTTTGGCCTTACTTGATACCTAGTCAATTACAGGAAAATGAAAATTACTGGAAAGAGGTTTATGAAAAATGGGATAAGCCCTTTCTCGTTGCCTTTGGAGGCGAAGAAAGGATAACGCTCAGAATGAAAGACGATTTTGTTAATCGTATTCCTAATCCAACAATAATTACTTTAGGGGGTGCTGGACATTTTGTTCAAGAAGAAGTTGGGCCTGAATTAGCTCAAATCATTAATGACTTTATTAAAGGAAAAAAGGTTACTGATTTAATAGAATAATATTTTCTTATCCGCCCAATCCTCTTTTTAGAGAAGCAGTAAAATCTTCTCTATAACGTTTTGCCAACTCAGATTTTTCTATTTGCTGAAAAGCATGACACGCTCCAGGGTAAACGACTAAGTCACAAGCTACGCCTGCTCTCATTAATTTCTGTGCGTAATCTATATTTTCATCTCTAAATAGATCAAGCGATGCCGTAAACATCCATGCAGGAGGGAGTCCTTCAAAATTTTCTAACCTTCCTGGTGATTGAGGAGCTTCTCTTGGAGCATCGGCAAGGTAACAGTTCCAAGCATACTGATTAAATGCTCTTGTCCAAACAAATTCACCTACTAACGGATCTCCCGGATTTTCATCTGTTCCAGTCCTGTCATCTAACATAGGATAAGTAAGTGATTGCCAGCATACTTGATACTCTCCTTCATCTCTTGCTTTAATTGCAAGAGCAGCTGCCAATCCCCCTCCAGCACTCTCTCCTCCTATGCCTATGCGAGACCGATCAATCCCGAGCTCTTCTGAGTTTTCATGGAACCATCCAAGAGCAGCATAACAATCATCAAGAGGGGCCGGTATGGGGTATTCTGGAGCCAAACGATAATCAACAGAAATAATCACAACACCTATCTCAGAAGCTAATAGTAGATTTTGATTATCTGAACCTTCTGGCGAGCCTATGATATAACCGCCACCATGTATATGAAGATAACCGGGACCTGATACCTCTTTCCTATCATCAGGGATATAAAGAAGACAGCGTACGTCTGGAGCATCATCTTGAGGAATAAAAATCTCCTTTCTTGTTACTTTAAAAGATTCTGCATCTTCTAATGGAGGCTTCAAGCTGTCGAGAGTTTGTCTTACACCTTCTAGGCTTTCATCGTTGATTTCTGTGATAATTGCCGCATCAGCCATTACTTGTAAATCAGGATGCAGTAAGTGTTTAGTTGATTTCATGACAATTGCTCCTATAAGTATTCGATAATTTAAAAGAATATTGTTCTTACTTTATATATAAACTTTATGCATTTAAACTAACTTAATGAAATTCTCTTTAGAAACTTCTTTAAGTTAAAGGCATTTACCTCAAATGCCAGAATTACCAGAAGTAGAGACAACCCTTAGAGGAATCGAATCACACATCCTAAATAAGAAAATAACCTCTGTAATTGTGAGACAACCATCTCTCAGATGGCCTGTACCAGCTAGTCAACTTAAGCAGAAGTTAGTTAATAAAACTTTCTCAGGGATTAAAAGGCGCGGTAAGTATTTATTACTTGAGAGTTCTGGAGAGTTCTTAATTATACATTTAGGCATGTCAGGAAGCTTAAGAATCACTCAAGAAATAGATTTAAAAAAGCATGATCACATAGATATAGCGTTTGAAGATAAATCAATTCTTCGTTATTGCGATCCAAGACGATTTGGCTGTTTCTTATGGACGGAGAATATAGATAATCATTTTTTACTAGAGAATTTAGGGCCAGAGCCTTTGGGCAATTCATTCAATGGAGAATATTTATTTAAACTCTCGAGAAAAAGAAAAACTCCTATAAAGAATTTTATTATGAATTCAAAAAATGTAGTTGGAGTTGGAAATATCTACGCTAATGAAGCACTCTTTAGAGCAAAAATTAGACCTACTAAACATGCGGGAAGAGTTTCTTTAAAAAGCTATGAAGAATTATCTAAGGAAATAGTTTTGATTTTAAAAAAATCAATTGATAAAGGGGGAACAACTTTAAGAGATTTTGTTGGAAGCGATAACAAGCCTGGGTACTTTAAACAACAATTAGAAGTTTATGGGAGGCAAGGCGAAGAATGCAAGATATGTTCTTCAATACTAAAGAATATAACCATCGGCCAAAGAAGCAGCGTGTTTTGTTCTAAATGTCAGAAATAATTACTTGAAACGCTCTTTAAGAGCCTTTTCTATAATAGGATCTACAAAAGAGGAAATCTCTCCACCCATTGAAGCTATCTCACGAACTAACGTGGAAGATAAGAAAGAAAACTTAGCTTTAGGGGTTAAGAAAACACTTTCTAAATCAGGAGACATTGCTCTATTCATATTTGCTAACTGAAATTCGTATTCAAAGTCAGATACAGCCCTTAATCCTCGGATAAGAATATTAGAATTCTCTTCCTTAGCTAAGTCTACTACCAGGCCAGTAAAGCCAATCGCTTTGACTTTCTTATTGCCCTTAAATATTTGCTCAACGTGAGATATTCTTTCTTCTAGGGTAAATACGGGCTTCTTAGACTCACTGGTTGCTATGGCAATAGTAACTTCATCGAATAAAT
>CAJWKH010000063.1 GCA_913042085.1 uncultured Gammaproteobacteria bacterium
ATTAATTTGAGTTGAAATTCGATAGCTTCGCTATCAAGTTCTTGAAGTCGTTTCCGAGAGGCAGACAAGCCACTGGTTTCAATAAAATTCCTTATAGGTTTAAGGGTTTTAATTAGAGGTAGATCGCTACCATCGATTGGATGCACAAAAAAGGGAATATCTAGCTGCTGCATTTGATTAATTTCAGCAGCGAAGATTCTCCAATGCCTTGGACAGTCTTCAGATAATAAGAAGCTACGTGCAAGTTGCTCTAGCTTGATTCCCTGATGAATAGGTGATCGAAGTGCATCGGGCAGAAGTTGTTGGTTTTGAATCGAGAAATAAACACGAGTCGCTCGTAGTACGATCCGTCGCGGTAGACCGGCAAAGCGAGAAAGTAAGCCATTTGAAGCCAGCCAGCTATTGCGACGGCTAACAAGTACATCACATTGATGTTTAAACCCAGCGCAGAAGCTTTCTAGATGGTCTGAGAGTGGATTTGCTTGGCCAATATCAACAGGAAGGCTTGTGGGTATCTCCGCTGGTATGCGCACACGACCGGCCAACATGCCATCGCTGTTAAGACCTAACCACCCCCTGCTAGGTACTTTGGCCTCGGAGGGTGGATTGACTCCAAGCGCGCTTATATCGGTGGCGATTTTTAGTTGCCCTATAAACATCCAGCATGGCAAAAGACCAGAACGGAGCACAGAACCATGGAACTTTTTGGTAAGTTCTGAAGGACCTGTATGCGCCTTTTCTCCTGATGCATTAGCAATATGGTCTGGCAGATCAGCCTCTAGGAGTGTTTCTGTGTCTATCAATACAAGCTGATCACCGCAAGCTATTAAATTTTCAAAATGACAATCAGTACAGCCAAGTAAATTAAGTATTGCCGTAAGCCTACCTGCGTTACGATAAAATAATATTAGTTCTTCTTTGCTTTTGCAAAGCTGATGTGGAACAAACTCCATATAACCATATTCATTGCAACAAAGAACCTTAAGTGTCTTAAGAGATGGTAATGTAGAGTTAGAGTTTAGGTCACAAAGGGCTTCTTGGTATACAAGATCTACCCGCATATCTTTCGGCTTATAGACAACTTTATGATTTTGATCATTTAGAGCAAATGTCAGAATAGCCACAGCGCGTCCACCACGATGAGGATCGCTAAGGCCTTGATGCAATGATTTGAGTAGAGCTTTATTTGGAATACCAAAACAGTCTAGAAGTTTTTCTCTATCAGTACAAATACGAATTAATATTTCCTTAGAGCTGTCAATCCAGAGTGAGAATATAGTGCCAATTAACCGACCAAAAACTGGAAACTCATTAATTATCGAAGCCAGACCATCGCTTCGGTTCTGATAAATAAATGACTCATAATATTCTCTCAGAGGTGGACCTTTGCAATCACCTTCGCTGCCAAGGTGAGCCAAAAGCATGGCTCCAGGGCCTCTGTTCTCAGCAAACCGGCTCCAAAGGAGCTGTTCACCTAGGTAAACAAGTCGCTCAAGTAAACTCTTGCCTAAATCCTCAAAAATCTTCTTTTCAATACTTGTCTCCAATGATTGTTTGGTGATAATATCCTCAAGAATTTGAATTCCCCTATCTTTTACTGGCATCCAAAGATCAATAAATGGTAGTTGCTTAACATCATCACTCGGCTCTATGTATGGCAGGAGAGGTTTGTTCCATTGCTGTTTTAGGGCCGAGGTTATTTCTTTAAGACCATCAAGCCATTCGCAATCAGGATCGCTTTTATCTAGCTTTGAGTCTGATTCGTTACTTGAGCTGCTAAGCATGTGCGAAAGTTGATCTAAGTCAATTTTGTCCCAGCTCAGACGCCGCAATAACTTTTCAGGCTCATCGGGTGCTACTGCATTTAGCCAAAGTTCTTTAATATTTGATGGAAGTTTGTCAAAATCTTCGCTTAAAGAAATTGAGTTAGAGCTAAGATTTGCAAGAAGTTCATGAAAGGGGAAAGCTTTATTAGAAATGTTTAAGTAATTATTTAGCAAAGCCTTACTTTTCATATTCATAATGATTCACTGTACCTATCCTAGCTCATCAAGAAATGCTGTAAAGATAAAGGCTTTTGTTGGAGTCAGTTGCTTCAGGCAAAAGTTAACCTGCTTGGGAAAAACATAAGTTTTAATATATAGAATGATTCAGAGATGCTTTCGTTGCTTTAGAACTTTGCTCAAATAGATTTAGCTCTATCGCAAGTTGAGCTTTCTTTGATCTTGCTAAATGCCTATGTTGATAATCAATTTAGATCCAATCTGATCAAACATTCTAATTTGTATATTCTTCTGCCCCCGTTGCCCATATATTGCTGATCTGCTTAATTATTATAAGCCGGCTCATGCAACGATTTACGCTTATCAGCTGATTTATACGTGAAATAGTGAGATGATTTTGATGTTTTGAGTGTCCCATGCGCCAATGCATCTGCTTGATCGCGATATTTTGTTTCCTGTTTACGATGTATTAGTTGTTGGTGCCGGTATTGGAGGTCTAACGACAGCGGCTCTTTTGGCCAAGAGAGGAATGAGGGTTTTAGTAGTAGAGCAACATTACCTGCCTGGTGGTTGTGCAAGTATTTTTCGACGTAAAGGATTTACTTTTGACGTTGGAGCTTCCCTTTTCTTTGGTTTTGGAGAAAAGGGTTACAACCCTCATCAGTTTGTTATGAATGAGATAGAAGAAGATATTACCTTGGTTCAAATGGACGAAACTTTTACTATACATCTAGATAAACAGACCAAAGTATCTATGTATACTCAGAGAGAGAAGTTTTCGCAGGAACTCTGTTCTTGTTTCCCTCATCAGAAAAAAGAAATAAAATCATTACTTAAAGAGTTCGAGTCATTTTATAAAGACTCTTTAGACAGTTATGGTGGTCAGTTTTTTGCACCGGCCGAGACACCACCGAAACATGGTAGAAATTTAATGTTTACCAAGCCGCTGTATTTAGTACGCCTCTTAACCTACCTTCTATCTACACAAGAACAACTTTTCCGTCGCTTTACTCGTGATCCTCAGATTCTAAAACTTTTTACACTATTGAATCAAAATATGACTACCTGTGGATTGGATCAGACTCCCGCTATTGCCGGACCCATGATTCATGTCGAGGCCTATACCGGTGGTTGTTGTTATGCACATGGATCTCCGCAGATGTTGGCTAACAAACTGGAGAAAGCCATACATAAGTATGGTGGCCAAGTACTATATAGGCATCGAGTAGATAAAATCTTAATAGAGAATGGAAGAGCAATAGGCTGCCAACTACATAATGGAATTCAGCTTAAGGCCGAGACAATAGTTTCCAATACAACTATCTGGAATCTTTACGGCAAATTAATTGATAAAAAAAATATCACTCGCAGGAAGCGTAGGTGGGCCGAAGGTTTTAGGCCTAGCTATAGCGTGTTTGGGGTTTATTTAGGTGTTAATTCTGAGGCTGTTCCTCAAGGGACTAAACCCACACAAATCTTACCCTATGTCGATGAAGGGTTGCCTAGTTATCTGACTGTTTATGTCACCTCAATGTTGGATCCTGGTGCTTCTCCAAAAGGTACTCATACACTATGTATCTTCCTACCGGAAACTACTCCTGATAAGACAACGCCAACAGATGGTAAGGACAAATACCAAACCCGATCTTATAGAGAGCGAAAAGAGAAGAAAGCAGCAGCAATTATCGAATACTTAGAACATAATTATTTTCCTGGACTAAGACAACATATCATTGTTCAAGAAACTGCTACACCAGAGACGATTCAACGATATACGCTAAAAAATCACGGTTCCATCGGTGGTCCACAAGTTAATATGAAGCAAAGCTATATGAGTCGCTTAGCCGCTAGAAGTGATTGGGAAGGTCTTTATTGTGTTGGAGATTCGACTAGTCAAGGTATTGGCGTAGTTTCTGTGACAGTTTCGGCAATTAGCGCAGTAAATGCAATCCTTGCAGACAAGGGGGAATCTCAGTACACGGCGTTGACTAAATATCCAAATAGTTATGTACATTTTTCTCCAGCAACTAATTCTTCACCGAAATTTGCACACAACTTATCTCTTGCAAATGATTCGTCTGCACCACATGCTAATTCTTCGGGCCATTGTTTATCACCACGCTGTCACAGGGCTTATCCTGACAATACACATCTAGGTCAAATCTCGCGGTTGGTTGAATCTGGTAATTTGATAGGTGCAGCAAAATCTATGAGGGCAATAAATCCTTTTTCTGAAACAACAGCCTATCTCTCCAACTCAGATGATTTCTGTGGTCCAGGCTGTTCTAAAATGTTATGTCCTGATGAACTTTTCCCCATCAAGTCATTGAGTCGTCATATTTGTGAACACGTCCCCGACTACAAGATTGAATCTGTCCCTTTTAATGGAATGACAATCGCTGTTGTAGGCGCCGGACCAGCTGGATTAACCTGTGCTCACTATTTAGCACGCATAGGTTACCAAATAGATCTTTATGAGAAGGGTAGCGAACCAGGTGGAAGACTACGTTGGATGACTAATACATCGCGGGTTCCTCAATCAATTCTGACTAAGGAGTTATCTAATCTGCTTTTGCCTTCTATCAGGATTCACTATCAACAAAAGTTAGGCAAGGATATCACAATTCATCAACTCAGTGATCAGTGTGATGCCCTATTCATAGCATGTGGTTTGGGAGGTAGGCAAATACAAACCATTCCTACTGTTCCTGAAGAGAAGTTTATACATGCCTTAGACTTTCTTGATCACATCACTAGCGATAAATCAATAGTGAGAGAACTTACAATTACAATAATTGGCTCAACATTATTATCCACAGAAATTGCCATGGTTGCAGTTCAAGCCGGAGCAAAACAAGTTTCTCTTATTTCTGAGCAAAATGCTCAACAAATTCAGTTACCTCTGCAGGAGATGAAAACTCATGGAATAAATATCCATTTAGACATCTCACCTGAACGCTATTCAGAGTACAGCCAGAGCTCAGATCTTGTCGTGCTTTCAGCAGTAGAACACCTTTGTGTTGATAAAGAACTAAGCGATTATTTCATAAAATCTCTAGGCACAGATATCAACCCTTTTGCTGACTTAGAAATACCGATCATAAATAGTCAACACATGATATTTGCTGGAGGAGATATCGTTAATGGGCCTCGTACGGTCTTGGATGCAATTAAAGACGGACGTAAAGCAGCCAAAGCCATTAATGAAGAATTAACAAAACATTGATTTGCGATAGGACGCTCGTCACCCCACAACTTAACTAACAAATGCCCAAATGTGATATCACCTTCTTCTTTTCTGACCATATCCCTATGTTGCTATAATTACTGAAATTAAAGACTGTTTGTAGTGAGTTTTGTAAATTCATCTTTTGCTAATGAGAGTGGACCTCCCTTTCAGGTAGATTATCGCTTACATCAGTGGCTTATTCGAGTAAATTCACAGCATCAACTTGAAATTCAGATAGCAGATGAAGTAGAACAACACTCTTATCCATCTCAGCAATCACTTATCCCTGAAGGCTCAAGAGCACTTACGATTTTTGTTGATAATGGATTTATTGTAGAGAAGATCTATATCACTCCGGCGGGTAAAAAGATCTCTGTGAAGTATTCCTAATCACAATTCCATTCTTTGGCTAATGCTCTATGAGCCATTAATACTCTTT
>CAJWKH010000064.1 GCA_913042085.1 uncultured Gammaproteobacteria bacterium
TTGGGTTACTTTCTCTCTCCCCTAAAGCTTTTAAGCAAGACATTCTCAAAACAGTGCTTTTCTTATTGTTTGGTTTACTTAAAAGTAAATAATCCGTAAGTTGCAAGGCCCATTGGTATTTCTCATTCTTAAAAGACTCCTCCGCTAAATTGAATAAGTTATCCCATCCTCCTGCAAGATTAATAAGATTATTTGCTTCTTCTATTCGCGGTAAAGGTTTTAAAGTAGAAGGATTGCCATCAAACCAGCCTAAATAACCAGAAAAAACATTTCTTGCTGACCATTCAGGAGATCCGTAAAACTCCTTTAAAAATAGAGAATCCCCTAAATGCTTAGGTAAAGAAATAGTTTCTGCTATTTCATCTGGACCCATTCCCTTATTCATCATCCTTATAGTTTGGTCATGGACATACTGAATACCATCTCTATAAGTAGTCAATTTACGATAAATCTCTTCCTTTCCTGAAATAGGTCTAGTGTGACTAGGAATAAGGTGTTCAGGTTCAAGATATCTCATCATGTCTAAACTATTTACCCAACCTGCTAAATCTCTATAAGGGGTCCCTCTAATCGTATAAAGATTAGGAAAAGTCTTATAGAAGTTATCTCCAGGAAATAAAGCTTTCTTATCTGGCAGCCAAACAAACAGCTGATCGTTTGTTTCTCCTGGAGCATGGTATAAAACTATCTTTACACCTGAGACTTCAAATTCTAATTTATCTTCAAAAACTTTTGTTGGGTAAAGCAAGCCGGGTGTTCTTCCATCTTTTCCGATCTCCAAAAAAGGCCCAATGCCATTATTTTCTACATGTTCATTAGGTAGAACATTTCCGAACATCTTTCCTGACCTTGAAGATATTATTGGTCTTAGTATTCCAATAACTCTAGAAATGTATTTTTCCGTAGACGAATGAGCATATATTTCAGGGTCTGATCCTTCAGCAAAAACAGAGGCTCCGTAAACATGATCGCCGTGATTATGAGTGTAAATAATTGCAGAAATAGGATTAGAATTAATCGATTGAAAAATTTCTTTAACTTCTCTCGCAGTTTCTATGGTGCCAGTGGTGTCTATAATTATATTTGAATCTTGACCTTCAACCATCATTGCGTTTGCCAAAGCAAAGCCAATGGCCATATGTACACCTTCTGTAACTTCAATTACTTCTTTCTTGAATTCTGCAGTATGTTTCTGTAAGTCTTCAGGGGTAGAAGGAAGAGAGGTTTCTATTTCTATTTCTTCGCTGCAACTGATCAATAAAGATATGAGTAGTAAATAAAGATAATTTTTCATTACTTAAATTATATCAAGTTTGCAAAGCTTTCATCCATCTTCTAGATTTATAACGAATAGCCAGTAACACGCCTTTTATAAAATAATCAGCTATTAAGGTGGCGTATATCCATTCAATAGATAGGCCTAGGTTGTAAAATAAGAAGGCCAAAGGAACTCTGATTAGAACTAAACCTATGAGAGTAATTATTAATGGAGATTTTGTATCCCCCGCCCCTCTTACGGCACCACCTATAGAAAACTCTATAGCCATAAAGGGTTGCATAATTCCAAGTATCCAAACAAAAACAACTGCTTTATTTACAACATCCACATCGTTGATAAAGAAAGTTGCCAATTCTCTAGAAAATAAAGCTAGTATTAAACCTAAACTTCCCATAGAAAGTATGGTCATTGTTGCTGCTCTATAGCCAGAGTCATAAGCTTTATCAGGATCTGAAGCTCCTAAATATTGACCTGTTAGAGTTGCTCCCGCTATAGCAAAACCGTTGCCTACGGTAAAAGACAGCATTAATACATTTACACCTATGTTGTAAGCGGCTACTGCGTCTGTTCCATACAAGGCTACTATCCAAAAAAATGAAAGCATTCCAAATTGGAATATAAATGATTCCATACCGGCAGGGTAACTAATTGTGATTAGTTGCTTTAATCTATCAGAAGTCATGGATCCCGCTTTGCCGATGCCCACAGCTAATTTCTTTCCAAACCATAGGCCTAAGACTAATAAGGAGTTAAAGGTAAAGGCTAGTCCTCCTGCTAATGCAGCTCCAACAACACCCATTTCTGGCAATCCAAATCTTCCTTCTACAAGGCCTATTAAAAGAAAAATATTTATTACGTTCGTTATAAATCCAATATATAAAGGCGTTCTGGCATCACCTGCAGCCCTTTGTGCCGTTCCTAAAACCATAGAGATAGCGAAAACAGGTGTAAATGAAACTAATATTGTTGTGTATGTAACGGAAAGTTCTTGAGAGGTTTCATTTAGTCCAAATAGACCTATGATTGAATCAGCACCTATCCACAGCATAATGGCAGTTACGAAAGAGATAGCTAGACATAACCCTAAAGAAGCTCTGGTCACTTGAGCAGCTTCTGCAGGATTTCCCGAACCTACTGCTCTTGCTACCAAAGCAGTTGTTCCAGCCATAATGGCCATTAATAAAGCCTGAAAAACCCAAAATATCCTCTGACCAGTTCCTACCGCAGCAACAGCTTCTGCTCCTAAGGAACCGACTGCTTTGATAGCTACAAGCCCTACAGAAGCGAAAAGTAAATTACTTAGAATTGATGGCCATGCCAAACCCCATACACTGAGAGATTCAGGATGAGTTATTTCGGCAGACTCTTCTGTGGTCTGATTTTTATCTACTTCCGTGGACATAAGAAAGGCTGTTATAGTATCACAAAACTTATTTCATCTTATGGCTAAGCTCTACTTCAATTACTCTTCTATGAATGCAGGAAAATCAACAATGCTGTTGCAAGCAAATCATAATTATCAAGAAAGAGGAATGAGCACAATTATTTACACGTCTAGTGTAGATGATCGTTATGGAAAGAAAGAAATAGTATCAAGAATAGGTCTTAAAGCAGAATCAAATATCTTTTCAGATAATACAAATATTTATAAAGAAGTCATAAACTTTAATAAAAGTAATAGAGTTGACTGTGTTTTGATAGACGAAGCTCAGTTCCTAAATAAAGATCAAGTGGCTCAACTGGGCCAAATAGTTGATAGCTTAGATATACCTGTCCTTACTTTTGGAATAAGAACAGATTTCAAAGGGAATTTATTTGAAGGAAGCGAATATTTATTAGCTTGGGCAGATAATTTAAAAGAAATTAAGACTGTTTGTCATTGTGGCAGAAAAGCTACTATGGTTTTAAGGTTAGATAAAAATGGAAATGTTATTGAGGAAGGTGATCAAATAGAAGTGGGTGGAAATGAGAAATATGTATCCATATGTAGGAAACATTTCTATGAAAAAAACATAGGTAAACCTAAATAATTCCTACAATAAATCCTGTCATACATGAAGCTAAAAGAGCAGCCCAAAGAGCTTTACCTGTAACTGATATTAGGTCATCCCTTCTTTCAGGAACCATTGCGCTCATTCCACTTAAAAGAATTCCAACGCTACTAAAGTTAGCAAATCCACAAAGTGCATACAGCATAATAAGTCTACTTTTTTCCGAAAGATTGTAAGTTTCTGAATCAGATAAATATAAATACGCAACAAATTCGTTTAGAGCTGTTTTAACACCTAATAATTGGCCTGCCATAAGAGACTCTTCCCAAGGGATTCCCATAAACCAGGCCAATGGAGCGAAGATATATCCTAGTATTCTTTCAATTGTTATTGCCGAGCCATTAAAATCGGGGAAAATCCCTAATATAGAATTAACCAAAAATACAAGGGCCATGACCACAATCAACATTGCTATAACACTTAAAAATATCTCTAAACCGTTTTTAGTTCCTTGAGTCAAGGCGTCTACAGTGCTTGTATACATTTTAGAAGAATCTCCTTCCGGAAAGTCAGTCTTAACTTCACTAGGAATCATCATATTGGCAAACATAATCCCTGCGGGCACAGATATTAAAGAAGCTGTAAGGAAATGACCTATCAATCCAGAACCATATATAGGCGTTAACATTGTTGTATAAACAACCATAACTGAACCGGCTATAGTGGACATACCTACCGTCATCAATATCAAAAGTTCGTGTCTGGTCATTGAAGACAAATAAGGCCTTACTAGCAGAGGTGCTTCAACTTGACCTAAGAAAACATTGGCTGTAGCCCCTAACCCGATTGGACCACCTACGTTAAGTGGCTTCTTGAATAACACAGACAATGCATTAACAATAATAGGGATTATTCTCCAATGCCATAGTAGAGCTGAAATAGCGGACATTAAGATAATTAAAGTCAGACCACCAAAAGCAAATATAAAAGTTCCTCCTGGATTCGTAATATCAAAAGGGGCATTCGGCGCCCCATCCGCTAAATAACCAAAGACAAACCCTGTACCATAGTCATTAGCAGCTTTCAAAACCATTACCCCATCTGAAAGGTATTCAAAGAAAGAAGCCACTAAATCTACCCGCAGCAATAACAGAGCTAGTATCAACTGAATTAAAACTCCACTAACTACATATTTAAGTTTAATGGCTTTTATATTCTCACTAAATATAGCACCTAAAAAAAGAAGAGCAAAAAAACCTATCGTTGGCTGTAAATATTCCATAATTAAATTAACTTAATTTCTTTAAGTCTCTCCTGTAAATAATCTTCGGCCATTATGCTTTCAGTATATAAATTTGGTCTATCTTCATCAAAACAGCTAGGCAATGTAGAAATTAACCAATCAGGATTAGGGTGAACAAAGAAAGGTATAGAATACCTAGAAGACTCAGACTGAAGTAATGATGCAGATACTCTGTGTGTAGTTGAACGTAAATAATTGTTAGTTAATCTTTGAAGCATATCACCAATATTGCAGATAATTACATCTTCTTCAACTGTAGCGTCTTGCCATTCACCTTCTTGAGACAGGATTTCTAATCCTGATTTACTCCCTCCAATCAATAAAGTAATTAAATTTATATCTTCGTGTGCTCCTGCTCTTTCTCCTATCTCGTTATTTTTTACTGGCGGGTAATGAATAGCTCTCATTACACTATTACCTTTATCGACAGCATTTAAAAAATAATCGTCTTCAAGATTTAGGTATAAAGCAATTGACTCCAATAGATCCTGACCGAGTTCATCAAATTGAGTAAAAAGAATATTAGCTTTTTCTGACAATTCAGGTATTTCGTTAATTAAGAAATTATCATGCATCCATTTCCGATATGGATCATCTAAATCTAGGTTTCTTCCAACATGCCAAAATTCTTTTATATCAGGATTTTTTCCTCCTTTAGGCGTTTCGATCTTTATAGGGGTATAACCTCTAGCGCCGCCTAAATGAGGTTGGTAGTAAGATTCTTTTATATCATCAGTAAGATTAAAGAACTCTGCAAATAAAGAGATTACGTCTTTAACTAAATCCCTATCAATTGAATGCTCCTTGATGCCAGCAAAACCCCATTGCTTAAAACTTTCTCCAAGTTCTCTTGAAAAGTTGTTTTTATCTTTTTGCTTTTCTTTAAAGGATAATATTTTAAAGGGCGTGCTCACTTCTTTATGTTTAAGGTGTAAAAAAAGCAAGTTTACGTCAAAATAAGTATTACATGTCAAAAATTTATGGTTTTGGAAACGCATTAATTGATATTGAGATTCAA
>CAJWKH010000065.1 GCA_913042085.1 uncultured Gammaproteobacteria bacterium
AAATACTCTTGTTTAGCTCCAAGAATAGGAGGCTTAAGTAAGATTAAGTTCTTTATGATTTCTTTCCACCCTACAGGTCCGTGGAATTTTAAAAAAAAGTTTTGGTCGTTGTGCTTAATTCTTTTTGTAACCCTATTTTCATATTCCCTAAAAACCTCTCCTTCTATGTTCTTAGCCTCAGATATAAGGTCATCTGATGAAAACAGGTCCCTAACCTCAAGTTCTTTAAAATCTGATTTACGCATTGATTCTTTCTTCAACTTTATCCGCAATGAACTTAAATCTTGAGAAGAAATATTCTTGTCTTTCTAAACCGAGCATACCTTGTTTTATTTTTTTCAATTCTTTGTTCCCGCAAATACCTAGAACTAAATTATCAAATTTATCTTGATCAAAATCCTCATCAAGAACGATCCCTCCCTTATTTGCCTTAACTTCTTCAGCAAATCCCACATCTCTACATGTTGCAACTGGCAAATGAGAAACTAAAGACTCAATAATTACATTGCCAGCAGCCTCTTCTCTTGCAGGATGAAGTAGTAAATCAGAAGATTTCATAATGGATGCAACATCATCTCTCGGTCCTAAGAATTTAATCTTGTTATTTAAACCAAGTTTATCCACTAATTCCGAATAAGATCCAAAATTATCCTTACCTATTACTAATAATGAAAACGGTACGTTGTTTGCGTTTAAGAAATGGACAGATGAGATAGCCCTATCTAAGCCTTTTCTAGAAAAATCAGAACCTACAAATAAAGCCACTTTATCTTCTGACGGGATCTTAAAAGCATTATGTATTTCTATCTGTTCATGATTACTCCAATTCAAATCTATGCCTGGAGGTATAATGGTAATTTGATGAGGGTCTATTTGATAAACAGATTTAAAGTCCTCAGCTTGTTTATTATTTAGAAGAAAAATTTCTGTCGAGGAACTGCTTTTAAATACTTCTTTCTCATACTCTATAGACTGTTTAAATCGTCTTGTGAATTTCATTAATGGATTCTTATTTAGCACCTCTTTCTTAAAACAAGTATCAGCAGCAAAATATAAATCTAAACCGGGCATCTTATTAAATCCAAAAACTAAATCTGGATCGTATTCTTCCAATGCTATAGAAGAATCTTTTACAAAGTTCTTGTTCTTAGAAAAATTGGTTAATCCTCTTTCTCCAACTTCCTTTATAGGAAAGCCCTCTGGAACAGCCCCTTCCCACTTTCGGGTGAAAACTTTGAATTGAATTTCTCTAGATTTCAACTCCTTCGCAACTTCAAGAAAGTCTTTCTGCAGACCTCCGTAAGGAAAGTATCTATATAGAAGTATTGCTATTTTTTTTGTTGAGTTCATTTGTTAAGACGATCTAAACCTTCCAGGACTTCACTAGGCTTTATAGCAATTAAAGATTCATGGTAGCCGTGTTCTTCAGAACCTTCTCTTATCTTATCAAAACCTTCAAATTTTCTTAGCACTACATGATTATCAATTAAAGGAGGTGTAAATTGAGGACTAGAAGGCCCATAAACAGCAACCAGAGGTGTGTCAACAGCAGCAGCAATGTGCATCAAACCTGAATCATTCGTTACTACTTTTTTACAATGAGACAATAAATCAATAACATCTATCAAAGAGGTTTTTCCAATTAAATTAAAGAAATGGTCTGAAAGTTCTTTGTCAATTCCTCCTTGAATACTATTTCCTGTTATCTCATCATTGAGAGATCCAAAAACAAGCACGTTCCAACTGTTACTCAAATACTCATTACATACTTCTGCATAATAATTAGGAGGCCATTTCTTCGCGGGTCCAAATTCAGCTCCTGGACAAATTGCTATGGAAGGTTTTTCAGAGTTTATTCCTAATTTTACTAATTGTTCCTTTAAATTACGTGAATCTACCCTTAAAGACGGGTAAGGTAATGATTTTTTTAAATCTTCATTCGGATTAACACTAAGTTTAGCAAACTGCTCAATCATTAAAGGGTAATTGCTCATTTCTTTTGCTCTAAGGTCATTAATCAAACCAATTCTCATCTCTCCTAGCCAGCCTGTTCTTACCGGTATCTTTGCAAAGAAAGGAATTAAAGAAGACTTTAAGGAATTGGTCATTACGATCGCTCTTTCGTAACCCTCTTCTCTAAGTTGCTTACCAAAATCAAACCTAGCCTTTATTTTTAGTTCTCCATGATTAAAAGGAGAGATGATTGGTCGAGAAACTTCTTCCATTCTTTCTAATATAGGCATGGACCAATTAGGTGAGAGGACTTCTATTTGAGCGTCCTTGTTAGAATTTTTTATTAATTTATAAAGGGTCTGAGCCATAACAGCATCTCCAACCCACGACGGTCCGACTATTAAAAATTTCATTTCCTAGGTACTAGTCTACAAGAGTGTGCCAGTTCTGATTTCCTTCTCTAGCACCTCTTACTTGATCAAAATAAGTGCTCTGTAGTTGTTCTGTTACAGGACCTCTCCCTCCTTCACCTATTTGTTTGTTATCCAAAGAATTAATAGGAACAACTTCAGCTGCGGTTCCAGAGAAAAATGCTTCATCTGCTTCAAGAACGTCTTCAACTTTCAACTTGTTTACCTCGAAGTTGATATTAAGTTCTTTAGCTAGATCTAGTATGGTTCTTCTGGTTATACCATCAAGGGAGGCATCTAGATCAGGCGTGATAAGAACATTGTCTTTAACAATAAAGAAATTTTCCCCGCTGCCTTCTGCAACGTTTCCTTCTGCATCTAACATTAATGCCTCATCAAAACCTTCAGATAAAGCTTCATTCAGAGCAACTATTGAATGCACATAGTTTCCATTAACCTTGGCAGAAGAAACAGGATTCCTTACCTGCCTTGTGTAAGAAGATAATTTTACTTTAATGCCTTTCTCTCTGGCTTCAGGCTCCATATAAGAAGGCCATTCCCACGCTGCTACCATACAATGCACTTCTAAATTATCTGCTCTTAGTCCCATTCCTTCCGAGCCATAAAAGCACATAGGTCTAATATAGGCTTCAGTTAAGTTATTAAGTTTGATTATTTGCTTATGAGCATCATTTAACTGAATCTGAGAAAAAGGTATTTTCATACTTACAGTTTCAGCTGACTTAAAAAGCCTATCTGTATGGTCTTCTAGCCTGAAAATTGAAGAGCCTTTGGGGGTGTTATAGGCCCTTACTCCTTCAAATACTCCTAATCCGTAATGCAAAGTATGAGTTAGAAGGTGCACATTAGCGTCTTGCCAATCTATGATTTCTCCATCAAACCATATAGAACCTTTAATTTTTGATAAATCCACAATATCTTCCTTATTCAGTTTTCCTATTTTATCTATATATTTTTATTTATATAGACTAAAAAGCTGTCATCAAATATATAATTCCGCCTTCATGGAACTAAATGACAATATTTTTAGGGCAAATGACATAAGAGGAATTGCCTTCGAAGACTTAACTGAAGAAGTTGTTTTTGCTTTGGGGAAAGCTTTAGGAACTGAATCTATTAATAGAAAACAGAATGATTTCATCATTGGAAGAGATGGGAGGGTTTCAAGCCCTCAGTTATTTGAATGGCTTTCTAGAGGTGTATTATCTGCTGGATGTAATGTCATAGATATTGGGATAGTTCCAAGCCCGGTCTTCTATCATTCTACCTTCAACTTAAATAGCTCAAGTGGAGTAGTAATTACAGGGAGCCATAACCCAGCTGATTACAATGGTTTTAAAATTCTTTTTAACAACAACTCAACCTCTAGTGAAGAAATACAATCCATTAAAAAGAGGATAAAAGAAAAAGATTTCTTATCTGGGACTGGAAATATTCAATCATTTGATGTTGTGGAGAGCTATGTTGAAGAAGTCACGAATAACATAAAACTGAAACGTCCACTCAATATTTCTATAGATTGTGGAAATGGAGCTGCAAGCGTAGTAGCGGAAAGAATTTATAAAGGTCTAGGTTGTGAAGTAGAAGGACTCTTTTGTGATCTTGACGGAGAATTCCCAAATCACCACCCCGACCCCTCTAGACCAGAAAATGTTGAAGATCTTATTAAATCAGTTGCCAAAAATAGTTCTGATATAGGATTAGCGTTTGATGGTGATGCAGATAGATTGGGGGTTATATCCCCTTCTGGGGAAATGATCTTTCCTGATATGCAAATGATCTTATTCAGTGAGCATATCCTTAAGAAGAATCCAAATTCAAAAATAGTATTTGATGTTAAATGTTCTAAACTTTTAGAGGAAGCTATCTTAAAGTTCAAAGGAATCCCTGTAATGAGTAAAACAGGGCACACATTCATAAAAAGTATGATAAGAGAGAATGGCGCTATTTTGGGGGGAGAAATGAGCGGTCACATCTTTTTTAATGATAGATGGCCTGGGTTTGATGATGGTGTCTATGCCGGAGCAAGAATGTTAGAAATTCTTTCAGAATCTGAAGGTGAAGATATTTTTAGTGCCTTACCTAAATTAATCTCTACCCCCGAAATAAATCTAAAAACAACTGATGAAGAAAAATTTATTATTATTGATGAATTTAAAAAAATTAGTAACTTTGATAAAGGTAAGATAATTGAAATAGATGGAATTAGAGTTGAATTTGATGATGGCTGGGGTTTGTTAAGAGCGTCCAATACTTCACCAGTTTTAGTTCTTAGATTTGAAGCAGACTCTTCAAAGGCACTTAATCATATCAAAGATAGGTTTAAAGATACTTTGTATAAAATTGAACCCTCTTTAACTAATTTCTAAAAATGGGAATATCTGTAAAACAAGCTAAAAATATATCCTCTGTACTGAGTGAAGGCCTTCCATATATTCAAAGATTTAAAGGTAAGGTAATAGTGGTTAAGTATGGTGGCGCTGCTATGTCGGATCAAAATTTAAAAAGAAACTTTGCAAGAGATATTGCCTTAATGAGCCTGGTAGGGATGAAGCCAGTTATAGTTCACGGTGGGGGTCCGCAAATAGCTAAAGAACTTAAGAAGTCTGGAATAACCTCAAATTTTATATCTGGTCACAGGGTCACGGACAAACCTACTATGTCAGTAGTTAAAAAAATTCTTGGAACAAAGATTAATCATGAAATCGTTAGCTTAATCGAAAAATCAGGTGGAGATTCAATTAGTTTTAATCATATAAAGCATAAAATTATAAAAGCTTCAAAATTTATTGGTCCAGACAAAAACGACTTAGGTTTAGTTGGTAAAGTAGATAAGGTTTTAGTCTCGGAACTGAAAAAAAATATTTCTAATGGGTCTATTCCTGTCATTGCACCGATCGGAATAAATAAACAAGGAAGTTACCTAAATATAAATGCAGACGTTGTTGCTGGAAAGATAGCTGAAAGCTTAAAAGCAGAAAAATTAATTCTTCTTACAGATATAAAAGGGATTCTTAATAATAAACAATTAATCTCAAGAATTTCTGCCCGTAAAGGAAGGCAGTTAATTAACAGCAATATTATTCAAGGAGGGATGGCCCCTAAATTAATCGCTGCGTTAGAAGCTAAAAAGAA
>CAJWKH010000066.1 GCA_913042085.1 uncultured Gammaproteobacteria bacterium
AGAAGTGACTGGGTTCCTGGAGTTGAAAGCATTACTTTAGAAGACAACGTAAGGACATTTAAAATGAAAGGCATGGGTCGGTTAGTTGAGAAAATTGTAAAGTGTGACCATGATGTATATGAACTTGAATACAGTGCGATAGAGACGCTTGCTCCAATTAATCATCACTTAGCCAAGATAAAGTTAGTCTCAAATGAAAACGAATCTACGAACTTTATTTGGACAACAGAAATTGACCCAGAAGAGTTTGCAGATGCCATACTTCAAGGCATGGTTTCTTCCTTAGATCAATTAGAATTAGTACTTTCAGAAACAACTTAAATTTGTTTGTTATAAGGAATCTTAACTGATAAGGTGAATCTAATATTACATAAATTACTGGGGAGGGTTTATGTTAGTACTAAGTCGAAAAGCTGAGGAATCTATGTTTATAGGTGATGATATAAAGATCACTGTTTTAGACATTAGAGGCGGTCAGGTGAGGATAGGAATTACTGCACCTCAAGATATAAAGATTCATAGAGAGGAAGTTTACGATCGCATCAATCAAGAAGGTTGAAGTAATATTTCTTTCGTAGTGAAATCTTTTTAAAGAGTTATAATCCAATTTAAATTGGGGCTGTAGCTCATTTGGATAGAGTGTCTGGCTACGAACTAGAAGGTAGCAGGTTCGAATCCTGCCAGCCCCGCCATAAATCAATAATCAATTATACTTAGTATTTATTTTAAGGATTAAATATGAACGCAGTAGAAAAGTGGCACGATATTATGAAAAACCCTGGTTCTAATATCTCAGAGAAATTAGATGAACTTCTTGATGATGACGTTGTTTTCTATTCTCCGGTAGTTTTTACACCACAGAAAGGTAAGGACATAACTAAACTATATCTAGCAGCAGCTGGGGGTGTTTTTAGCTCTGACAAGGATAAACAAGAAACTAAACCTAAAGAATCTAAATTTAAGTACATTAAAGAAATTGTACAAGATAATTACGCCTGTCTAGAATTTGAAACTGAAATAAATGGCATTTACGTTAATGGAATAGACCTCATTACTTGGAACGAAGAAAACAAGATAACTGAATTTAAAGTTTTAGTTAGACCTCTGCAGGCAGTTAATACTCTCCATCAAATGATGGGTGAAATGTTAGATAAATTAAAGGCCAGTTAAATTGCTATCTAAGGCTCCTTCTTACCTTGTTCATATCTTTACAGCGTTAGGCGTTGTATTTGGGTTCCTAGCTCTCTTAGCTACGCTAGATGGAAAAATACCTGAAGCTTTTCTTTGGTTGGCAGTTGCTTTATTTGTTGACGGAGTAGATGGAACCTTGGCTAGGGCTGTTAATGTAAACCAAAACATTCCTGAAATAGATGGCGCAATTTTAGACAATATTATTGATTACTTAAATTACGTTGTAGTTCCAGTATTTATTTTTTATTCACTAGGAATGGCTCCAGAACCATACTTATTGTTGTCATGTGTAGCTATATTGCTGGTATCTTGCTTTACTTTTACAAACACCAATATAAAGACTGATGATTTCTATTTTAGTGGGTTCCCAGCAATCTGGAATATTGTGGTTTTATATTTTTATATTCTTGAGTCTTCAGAGTTTACTAACTTTATCTTTGTAATTTTATTTTGTGTCTTAACTTTTATCCCACTCAAGTATGTCCACCCCTTTAGAGTTGTGGAGTTTAGGAAAATAACTTTAATGATTACTTCTATTTGGATGATCACCACTACAATTTTACTTTTTGATGTATCCTTTTCTGATCCTGTTTTTACAAGCGCAAACTTTGTCATTTGGCTTATAACGAATATTTATTTCGCAGGAACTGTTCTTTACAGATCTTTCAGGTAGATTAAATAACCATTTTGGGCATGTAATGGCAAAAAATATTGGAATAGTATTCACCTGATAAAGGTTCTGGTCTACCGTGCTTAAGAGTGGCACTTTCATAAAAGATCATCTCTCCGGGTTCAAGTAATACTTTATGAAGTTTTTTTTGGTGATCTTCTATTTCTAGATACCAGTCATTTCGTACCTTTTGATCTATGTTAATAATTGTTCCAATTATATGTGTCTCCTCTCTGTCTTTATGAGAATTAAGTATTGCTCCATCCAGATACATTCTTACTCCATAAACATACGTCGGAAGAAGTTTCACGCCACTCCAATTTTCAATTAAATCTTGTATTGAGAAATGTATTTCATCTCTTAGATCTTCTGGTAATTCAATAGTGATACTCGATTGTTTATCTTCTTTAACATTTTGAATATAGCCTCCAGCCACATTCTCTTCTTTTTTATTTTTTAGATTAGACTTATAAAATTGATTTATTTTTTTATGAATTTCTTTAGGAAGTTTTTGTTTAGAGAAGCCAACTTCAGTATATGATGGTATTTCTTTAAATTGTTTCTTAAATTCTTTAACGTTCCTCTTAATTATTTTATCTTTATCCAATAAAGCTTCGTCTAATTTCTTCTTTGGTTTGTAATTATTAAGAACAGAATTTATATCTTTTTTCTTGAATCCGTTCTGCACAAGGGTGTAATAGATATCATCTAAGTCTACCCCTAAAGTAATGTTCTCAAGGATCCAATCTAGCCAAATTTGAGGAATCTTTTTCGCCATACTTTTACGAAGGAGTAATTAAATATTTTTCTCCTGTAGCCTGCTTAGAGTACTGTAAGATATTTTCTTCGTTAATAACTTCTTCTAGTGATATTTCTTTTGTATAAGAACTATGAAAAGTAGTGCTTATTTCATCTGCAACCCTTTGTCTGAGTTCCTGAAATTTTTCTTGTCCTATTTTTCCTATGAAGGGAGTTAATAGCCACCCACCAAGACCCCAAGAAAATCCAAAAGCTCTAGTTAAGGTAGTAGGGGATCTATCCAATCCTCCATAAATGTAAACTTGCTTATAGCTATCAGAGCCATATCTACTATATTCCGTAGCAGTTTTATTGGCTGCAACTTCCATGGCTGTTAGTATTTGACCAGACAATTTACCTCCTCCAGTTGCATCAAAACCTAAGGTCGCTCCTGTTTCTACTAAGGCATCTATAAGCTGCTCCATGAAATTTTGGTCCGAAGAATTGCAAACATGTTTTGCACCCAAGTCTTTTAACAATGATACGTGCTCCTCTTTTCTTACTATGTTTACAAGATTGATATCGTCTTGATTGCATATCTTAATTAACATTTGACCTAGGTTTGAGGCTGCAGCAGTATGAACAAGGGCGGTGTGGCCCTCCATCCTCATTGTTTCAACCATTCCTAAAGCAGTTAGAGGGTTAACGAAACATGATGCACTTTCTTTTGAAGCAGTTCCTTCATTCATTACTAAACATGCCGAGGCGGGTAAACATCTGTAGTTTGAATACATAGAACCACCAGCAACTCCAACCACTTTACCTATAAGCTCTTCAGCACCTTTTCCAGCACTTTCTACTACGCCAGCACCTTCATTACCAACAGCTAATGATTGATCTAGTCGAGCCTGGACACTTCTCAATAACGCTTCTGGAATTTTCATTTGAGCAATCCCGTCACTGACCATAAGAGTAGAAACATCAGCAGGACCTAGCAATAAGCCTAAATCAGAAGGGTTAATAGGAGAGGCCTCAATCTTGATTAAAACCTCGCCTTCTTTGGGTTCTGGTTTAGCAACTTGTTCAAGGCTAATTTTAAGATTTCCATCAGAAGTGATTTCTGATCTTATTTCATTTGATGTATCTGTCATGTTCTATTTCTCCTTATAAACCTTTATTAATTAACTATACACTTTATCAAACTTAAACCTAAGTTAGCTAGAGGTACGCTAGAGAAAAAATTGGCTAATGGGTATGCTAGATAATCTGAGGCCATGAAACACCTAGCACTCTTTAAAACATACCTATAATGTCTGTATAATGCATTTCCAATTTGCGGGTATCGTATAATGGCTTATTACCTCAGCCTTCCAAGCTGATGATGTCGGTTCGATTCCGACTACCCGCTCCAAGTTTCACATAAGAGGAGGGCACATGTTTGAATTATCTTTATTCAATTCAGCTCAATTTGCTGATCAAGGTTTATCTATATTAGGAACTCTTTTATTAACTAGTTTAAGTGCAAGAACAAGAATGTATGGGTTTGTCGTATTTATTCTCGTAAATATTCCTGGGATTTATCTATTGGTGGTTACTGAATTGTGGTGGATTCTAGCGGTAACGCCAGTTTGGTTATATTTAAATTACAGAGGATTTATTAATAATTATAGAGAGCAAAAAGATCAGAAGCTGAGCTCTACATAATTTGTTTCCACATATCTAAATCTTCAATCCTTAAGTAAGTATTAATTTCTTTAACTTTCTCCATACTTTCATAAGGCTCAGCGCTGTAATTGTGTCCTGGGTAGAGGATAGTTTCATTCGGTAAAGCAGATAATTTTTGAAGACTATGAAACATGTCTTCAGAGTTTGATCCAGGAAGATCAACTCTTCCACAACCTTGCACAAACAAAGTATCTCCAGACACTAGATTATTATTAACCTTAAAACATTGTGAACCTGGTGTGTGGCCAGGCGTATGTAAAAATTCAATATCATTTTCACCTATAGTCAAATGGTCTCCAGACTCAACAATATTAAGATCTGTATCTGAGACTCCGGTAACCTTCTTTACACCTTCCGCTTCAAGTTTATGAACAAATATTTTTACCGGATCTTTTTCAAGTAACTCGGCAATTCCTTCTATTGAATGTCCTCCCATGCCGCCGCCTATATGATCCGGATGGTAATGTGTTACCAAAACCGAAGTTAATTTAAGGTCTTTTTCCTTTATATGCTTCAAAAGTGCATCTATGTCCCAGGCAGGATCTATGATTGTTACTTCTCTAGTGGATTTTGAACCTACTAGATAAATAAAATTATCCATTGGTCCAACTAATAATTGTTCTAAATATAGATCATCATTATTCATATTTAACTCCTAGCTTCGGTGAAAACCTTATCTAACAACACTTTGTCCTCCTTGTATCGCTTCCCAGCTAAGTAATAACAGGGAATAGAAATAATGCTAATAATTGAGAATACAACTAACATCATAGTGTAGGGTTCTTGGTAATTCTCTACTACCATCCAATCAGTAACAAGACCTCCACCCCATGAACCTATTGTTAAACCAATCAGATTTAAGGTCAAAATATAAAAAGCCACAACCGTTGCTCGTATATCATCAGGTACCAGTTCTTGTACAGTACTGAAAGTAGGACCGAAGAAACAACCCAATTGGAAATATCCAATAATAATGCCTATCCAAAAAATATAACTTCCGGGCTCTACAAAACGATAGTAGATTCCTATTGGAAGAGTTAATAAAGCTAACCAAAATAAGAACATAGGTCTTCCTTGGTCTGTATTCT
>CAJWKH010000067.1 GCA_913042085.1 uncultured Gammaproteobacteria bacterium
TGGACGCTTTCAATATGTCCTGATTTAATTTCATATTCATCGTTCAACACTTTTAAGGTTGGAACAATCGCGTTTGTAGTACAAGATGCAGCGCCCAAAATGTCATCTTTATCTATAATTTCATTATTGATTCCATGAACTATATTTTTTATACCATCTTTTGCTGGCGCTGTTAATAAAACTTTAGAGATCCCTTTACAGCTGAGATGATTTCCCAATCCTTCTTTTGTTCTCCAAACCCCTGTATTGTCTATTAACAAAGCATTCTCTATCCCGTATTCACTGTAATTAATAGTTGTTGGGTCATTCGAATAGATAACCTTTACTTCATTTCCATTGATAATTAATAAGTCTTCTTCTTCTACTACTCTAATAGTCCCTTTAAAAGGCCCATGCACTGAATCAGTTCTCATTAAATTGGCTCTTTTGATGATGTCATCATCTATAGCCTTTCTTACTACTATAGCTCTAAGTCTTAGATTATCTCCACCTGCTGAATCTTCAATAAGCATCCTAGTAAGTAACCTTCCTATTCTGCCGAAACCATACAAAACAACGTCTTGAGCTTTATCAAGAATGGCTCCTGATTTTCCTATTAAATCTGTTATAGATTCTTTAACGAAATCTTCTAAACTAAGGCCTTTATCTTCAAATAAATAAGCAGCGGCAATAATACCTATATCTATTTCAGCTGGCCCTAAATCTAATTCACTCAATGCAACGATGACTTGATAGGTCTCGAATTCACTTAATTCATTATTTTCTGTTTCTCTAACAAATCTATGAGCATTCATGATCTCAGAAACTGATAAATTAACTAAAGGCTTACCATATAGAAGAAGGTGCACATTACTTCTATAAATACGCCCTATCATAGGAAGCATTTCCTCAGCTAATGCCTGACGATATTGGAAATCGCCAAATGGATCTTTAGGAGGTTCTGGTCTTAACCTCTTATCTGGTTGATCTTTTGTCATAAGTTTATAAAGAAGTATATTGTTTTAAATGGAAGTCTGCATTACCAAAGATTGTTCCAATTGTGGTGAGTCTTTTAAAGTAATGACCTACATTTAGTTCATCCGTTACACCCATACCGCCATGTAACTGAACAGCTTGTTGGCCAACAAATTTTCCGGCTTTACCGACTTGATATTTAAGACCTGAAATAGCTTTTTTAGCATCGGGAGCGCCTTCTTCATTTTTCATAGTGGCCATGTATAAAAGGGACTTACATTGTTCGTATTCCATGAACATGTCTACCATTCTGTGTTGAAGAACTTGGAATTTTCCAATAGGAGTTCCAAATTGCTCTCTTGTTTTTGTGTACTCAACCGTAGTCTTGTATAAGACCTCCATAGCACCTACTGCTTCAGCTGATATTGCTAAAATAGATCTATCTATTGATTCATCTAGAACATTAAAGCCTTCGTCCAGTGAGCCGATTAAAGATTTACTTGGTACAGATACATTTTCTAAATTTAAATCAGAGGCCTTTCTTCCATCAACAGTTTTATAATCAGTTCTAGTTAAACCAGCTATATCAGAGTCAACTAAAAACAAAGAAATTCCTTTCTTATCAAGTTGTTTTCCTGAAGTGCGTGCAGAAACAATGAACTTATTGGCTGATGGTCCATTCATAACAACGGACTTAAATCCATTAATTATGAAATTATCACCATCTGCCTTTGCTTCTGTTACTACATCAGAGAGATTAAACCTGCTTTGCGGTTCAGCGTAAGCTAATGCTAAATGCATTTCACCGCTTATTACAGAGCTTATAACTTCACTTTTTTGTTCATCAGTGCCGTATTGATCTAACAAGCCAGTAGACATGACTATCGTTTCCAGAAAAGGCTCTACCACTAAACCCTTGCCAAATTCTTCCATGATAAGCATTGTTTCTATAGAAGAACCACCAAAGCCACCATTATCTTCAGATATTGCTATGCCTAACCAGCCAAGTTCTGCAAAAATTTTCCAATTGTTGGCTCCGAACCCTAAATCAGAATTCGACAGCTCCTGTCTTGTTTCCCAGTCATATTCCTTTTGAACGAATTGTTCAACTTGATCCTGGATCATTGTTTGTTCTTCATTAAATGTAAAATCCATAATTTAAAGTCCTAAAATTGCTTTTGATATAACGTTACGTTGAATTTCATTACTACCTCCATAAATGCTTACTTTTCTATAGTTTAAGTAATGTGGCATTACAGGTGCAGCGTAATCTGGTCCTACCGTTTCATTGGAACCTATTTCATTCTCTAGGTAAAAAGGATGGGCATAATAACCAAGCATTTCAACAAATAATTCAGATATTGTTTGTTGTAATTCGGTTCCTTTAATCTTCAAAATAGAAGACTCTGCTCCAGGGGAACCCCCTTGAGACATAGCAGCTAAAGTTCTAAGTTCAGTAAATTCAGTAGCTGTTAATTCGATTTCTGTTTCTTCAATCTTACTTCTAAATTGATAGTCCTCTAATAAGGAGCCCTCACCTAACGGTATTTCTGAAGATAACTCTTTAAGCCTTTTTAGTTCTCTTTTAAGAGCTGCTATACCTGCTATCCCACTTCTTTCATGTGCTAGCAAGAATTTAGCAATATTCCAGCCCTGCCCTTCTTCTCCAATTAGATTTTCTTTTGGGACTTCAACATTATCTAAATAAACCATATTAACTTCGTGAGATCCATCGATTGTTATGATAGGTTTAACTTCAATTCCAGGTGTTGACATGTCTATTAGTAAAAAGCTTATACCTTCTTGCTTAATTGGTGTTGTTTCAGTTCTGACTAAACAAAAAATCCAATCTGCATGCTGAGCTAAAGTTGTCCAAGTCTTTGTTCCGTTAACAATGTATTTATCATCAACTAATTCTGCTTTAGTTTTCAAAGAAGCTAGGTCAGAGCCAGAACCAGGTTCAGAATATCCCTGACACCACCAAATATCACTATTGAGTATTGAAGGTAGGTGTTTTTCTTTTTGATCTTGAGTACCGAAACTATAAATAACAGGGGCACACATACCCATTCCGAATGGGATAGCGGTAGGAGTATTAGCTTTAGCCAATTCTTCTTGAAGTATATATTTTTCTGTAACTGAAAGCTCTTTGTAACCAGAAAATTCAATTGGCCAGTTAATAGCAAACCATCCTTTATTATGAAGGATTTTCTGCCATCTTATTATTTCTTCTTTCTCTAAAGGTATCCTCTTGTCTTGTTTTTCTTTTATATCAGTAGGATATTCATTATCTAGAAAGGCAACCACGTCCTTTCTAAAAGAGAGATCAGAATCTGAAAAAGTTAAGTCCATTTTGTATAACCAAAAATTAAAAAAAAATAATTATACACTTACCTATATAATTTTCATTTTTTGATTACTAAAATAAGCTTTAAGACTAGTGACAAAAAGACTTAACACCCTTACAGATTTAAAAAATCTGGGATTAAACTCGCCTAAACAAAATCTATTTGTAACCAAAGATACCCAATCAGCAAAATTATTGTTTGGAGAACTTAAAGATGAATTTAATTGCTTAATTCTTGAAGGTTCGGAACTATTGCCTTATGACTTTTTTTCTTCTTCTCCTGTAACTAGAGCTAGTAGACTAAATTGCTTTTCTGAATTAACCAAACAATTAGATATTAATCTTATTGTGTCGGTACAAACGCTATTATCTCCTTGTCCAGATATAAGTCATGTCATGCCTATCAACAATATGAAAGTTGGTGACAAGTTGGACCTAGAAAATTTATTAAATCTTTTAAGTAATCATGGGTATTCGAGGTCAGACTTTGCTTCTATTCCTGGGGAATATGCTTTGAGAGGTTCAATTTTAGATATTTTTTTAACAAGCGAAAAGGATCCTATAAGAATTGAATTTTTTGGAAACGATATAGAAAGCTTGCGTATATTTGATCCTCAAACGCAAATTGCTAGTGAACAGATTCAATCTATTAATCACCTTCCCTCTTTTGAATATCCACTAAACGAAAAAAGCGCACTTAATTTTCAGAATAATTGGAGAAACAAATTTAATGTTTTTGAAGGTGATTCAGAAATTTTTAACAGAATTTTAAATGCAAGGCCTGCGGAAGGAGTTGAGATATATCTACCGTTATTTTATGGACATAAAACTAGCCTTTTAGGTTATATAGAAAATATGAAAACAATTCATATACAAGAAGGGGTATCTGAAGAAGTTAGTATTTTTGAAGAGTTAATAAATGAACGGTATGAAGAATATAGATATGATCAAAAAAGACCTCTTTTATCACCTGACGACTTATTCATTGAATACAAAGATTTTCTTGATCACGTTATAGATAGGAAGGTAATTCACTTCAAGCTAGATAAAAGTTTAGAAATCAAACTTAAAGAGATAGAAATAAAAGAGAGAAATGAAAAAAGTGACCTAAGTTTACAAAATATGCCTACCAAGAATGATTTAGTGGTGCATTTAACACATGGGATAGGAATCTTTAATGGATTGAAACATATTGATACATTTATAGGAATAACTGACTGTCTTGAGATTGAATACGCAAATAACAGTAAAGTTTACGTTCCAATAGAGCACATGAACTTAGTTTCTAAATATTTTGGTCCTAAAGATAGGTCTATTGATGTTTTAGGATCAAAAAGATGGGTTGCTAGAAAAGATAAAGCATTAAAGCAAACTTTTGATACGGCTGCTGAGCTATTGCAAGTTCAGGCTAAACGATCTAGCAGACAAGGATTTTCTTATGAAGTGCCTATTAAAGAATATCAAGCATTTTGTTCAAAATTCCCTTATCAAGAAACTTTTGATCAGAAAAAAACAATTGATGAAGTAATTCTTGATATGCAAAAGCCTGTTCCTATGGATAGATTAATTTGTGGAGAAGTTGGTTTTGGTAAGACTGAAGTTATCATGAGAGCCGCTTTCATTGCTGCTTTTAATAAAAAACAAACCTGTGTTTTGGTTCCGACAACACTCTTAGCAAGCCAACACTTCTCAAGCTTTATAGATAGATTTGAAAATACCGGGGTTGAAATTGAAGTTCTATCTAGAAATATAAAGAACAAACAAAAAGATGAGCTTCTGCTTAAGTTAAGTGAAGGAAAAATAGATATCCTTATAGGAACTCATGCAGTTTTACAAAATAATGTTAAGTTTGATAATTTAGGTCTTCTGGTTATAGATGAAGAGCATAGATTTGGTGT
>CAJWKH010000068.1 GCA_913042085.1 uncultured Gammaproteobacteria bacterium
ACGGAAAGTCTCTCAAGGGAGTTGATATCAATAATATTGCAGCTATAGGTTATTGTTTTGGAGGTTTGGTGGTCTTAGATTTGGCAAGATCCGGAACCGAGCTTAATGGTGTGGTTAGTTTTCACGGACTTTTGATGGGGTCGGAAATGGCCGAGGGGGGAATAAAGTCAAAAATCTTAGTTTTACATGGAGAGAGAGATCCGATGGTTCCTTTAGATATGGTGGATGACTTCCAAAAAGAAATGACGGAAGCCAATGCTGACTGGCAATTGCATAGTTATGGAAACACTTACCATGCATTTACAAATCCTGAAGCAAATGATCCTTCATTAGGGACTGCATTTAATGAAGATTCAAACAACAGATCTTGGCAGTCTATGATCAATTTCTTTGATGAGATATTTTCTTAAGTAAATGAAAAGAAACCTTACTACTAATGAAATTAGAAATATTTACTTAGAATATTTCCAGGAAAATGGCCATGAGTTAGTAGAAAGTGCTTCTTTAATCCCACATAACGACCCATCCTTATTGTTTACTAATGCGGGCATGGTTCCTTTTAAGGATTTACTCCTTGGAGTGGAAAAAAGAGACTATACCAGAGCAACAAGTTCCCAAAGATGTCTAAGGGTGGGAGGAAAGCACAACGATTTAGATAATGTTGGTTATACAGCAAGGCACCATACATTTTTTGAAATGTTAGGTAATTTTAGTTTCGGAGATTATTTTAAAGAAGACGCAATAGCTTTCGCTTGGGAGCTGTTAACAGAGAGGTACGAAATACCTCCAGAAAAATTATGGATAACCGTTCATAAGGATGATGATGAATCTGAGCAAATATGGATAGAGAAGATAGGAGTTGACCCTAGAAGAATCTCAAGATTGGATGACGATGAAAATTTTTGGACCATGGGTGATACAGGCCCTTGTGGACCGTGCAGTGAAATTTATTATGACCACGGGGATCATATTGAAGGAGAACCGCCTACCATGGAAAGCGATCCTGGAGATAGGTTTATAGAAATTTGGAATTTAGTTTTTACACAATTTGATAGATCAAAAGATGGTACTTTGAGCCCTTTACCCAATCCATGTGTAGACACAGGTATGGGCTTAGAAAGAATGGCTGCTGTTCTTCAGGAAGAACACAATAATTACAATATAGATCTTTTTAGCAAACTAGTTAGCAAGGCTGGCGAACTTACTCAAGTAAATGATTCTGAGAATCCTTCATTAAGAGTAATTGCCGATCATTTAAGAGCTAGTTCATTTTTAATTGCTGATGGAATTGTACCTAGCAATGAAGGAAGGGGTTATGTTCTAAGGCGGATAATAAGAAGAGCCTTAAGGCATGCAAATAAATTAGGCATGAAAGGAACACTATTAGCTTCTATGGTCCCTACTTTAATTGAAGAAATGGGAGATGCTCACCCTCTGCTTAAAAAGGAATCTAAAATTATAGAGGCTAATTTACTTAAAGAAGAGCAACAGTTCTCTGAAACACTTATCCAAGGAATGTCATTGTTAAAGAGTGAGATCGAAGTGCTTAAAGGGAAAGTTATACCTGGAGAAACTATATTTAAACTCTATGACACTTTTGGATTTCCAGCAGATATGACTGCAGATTTTGCAAGAGAAAATGGTTTAGAGGTAGATTTAGTTGAATATGAAGAATTAATGCTTCAGCAGAAAGAAAGAGCTCGATCTTCAAATTCTTTTAGCTCTGTTCTGCCTGAATCTTTATCTATAGAAGGTTCAACTGAATTTATAGGGTATGAGCATAAGAATGCAAATACTAAGATTGTAGAATTAATTAGTTCTACGAAAGAAACTAAAAGTAAAACTTTAGTTGAAGATGAAGAAGGTGTGGTCATTCTTGAAGAAACACCTTTCTACGCTGAATCAGGTGGGCAAATAGGGGATAGGGGAACAATCAGCGGAAAAGGTTTTGTATTTGATGTATTGGATACTCAGAAGATAGGTGATCACCATGGTCATTTTGGCGTAGTAAGGGAAGGTAATTTAAAAATAGATACAAAAGTAAAAGCGCACATAGATGAAAGCTTTAGAGAGAAGATTGTACCTAATCATTCAGCGACACACTTACTGCAGGCCGCTTTAAAAAAAATACTCGGAGATCATATTGAGCAAAAAGGTTCATTAGTTGGAGATAATCGTTTACGTTTTGATTTTTCGCATTCCGAACCGGTTAGTGCAGAGCAATTATTAGATATTGAAGACTTAGTTAATTTACAGATAGAAAAAAATAGTAAATCTATAACTGAAGTCATGGCAATTGAAGAAGCTACTAAGAAAGGAGCTATAGCATTTTTTGGAGAAAAATATGGCGAAGAAGTTAGAGTGCTTGATCTAGGTGAAGGCTTCTCAGTTGAGCTATGCGGAGGGACACATGTAAAGGCTACAGGTGAAATAGGTCTAATGAAGATTATAAGTGAATCTGGTATATCTGCTGGAGTAAGAAGAATTGAAGCAGTAACAGGAATTGGAGCAACACTTCTTTTACAAGAACTTGAACAAAATATCACTTCTATTTGCAATGAACTCTTAGTTGATCTTCAACCTATTGATAAAGATCAAAATAATTTAGATTTAATAAGAGACCTTCAATCTCAATTAAATTTACTGGCAAAAGAATTAAATACCTCTCAAGATCAGATTCTTAAGAGAATACTCGACATGAAAGTAAGAATTACTTCTTTGGAAAGTACGCTGGGAAGTAAGTCAGAAATAAAACCTTCATCTAGCAATCTTATAGATGCAGTTAAAGGGCTTAAGAGTTTAAGTAAATCTCTTGAAAGTGAAAGTAAGGAGAAAGAACGGGAAGAAATAAGTACTTCAATAGCCGATCTAAAAGAAGGATCTATTGATGTAGCTGGTTACAAATTAATAACGAAAAGTTTTAAAAATATAGACTCAAATAGTTTAAGAGAGTTAGCCGACCAACTCCGAAATAATGAACCAAATACTATTGCTACTTTGATATCTGTCTCTGGAGATAAGATACCTCTAATTGTTGCTTGTTCTAAAGAAGTAGAAATTGATGCAAGAGAAATTATGAAACATCTAGTTAATCAGTTGGGTGGAAGTGGAGGAGGTAGGCCTGATTTTGCCCAAGGGGGTGCTGATACTTCTGAGGATCTAGAAATTGCTCTAGATTCTGTAGCTGATTTAGTTGTTTCTTTAACCAATCAGTAATATAGAATGCTTCCTCTTTTTTAATCTAATGAGTAAACTTATAGTCAAGAAGTTTGGCGGGACGTCAGTAGCTAATGCTGAAAGGATAGAAGCAGTAGCCGACATTGTTGAACAATCAATCAAAGAAGGCAATAGAGTAACTGTTGTCCTTTCTGCTATGGGCAATAATACTGATGAACTTATTAAGTTAGCAAAAGAAATCAACCCTGAACCAGATCTCAGAGAATATGACGCTTTGGTGTCTACAGGAGAGCAAGTTTCAGTTGCTCTCTTGGCCATGGCACTCTTGAAGAGAGGTATTCAAGGAAAGTCTTATACAGCTTATCAATTGGGTATTAAAACTAACTCTACCCATAGTCGAGCCAGAATATTAGATGTAGATGTGAATAAGATAACAAAAGAACTAGGAGAAGGAGTTGTTCCTGTGATTACAGGGTTTCAAGGAATGAATGAGCTTGGTGATATAACAACTCTAGGAAGAGGAGGTTCGGACACTACTGGAGTAGCTTTAGCAGTTGCTCTCAATGCGGATGAATGTCAGATCTATACTGATGTAGATGGCGTGTTTACTACAGATCCTAGGGTTTATGAAAAAGCTAAACTCTTAAAGAATGTTAGCTTTGAAGAAATGTTAGAGTTGTCTAGCATGGGAGCTAAGGTTCTTCAACTTCGTGCAGTAGAATACGCAAGTAAATTTAATATGCCCATAAGAGTACTTTCTAGTTTTAACCATGGCGAGGGCACTTTAGTTCAAGAGGAGAAAAATATCATGGAAAGACCAATTGTTTCGGGAATTAGCAGCATAGACACTGAAGCTAAGTTAACCATTAGGGGAGTGCCTGATATTCCTGGTGTTGCAGCAAAGATATTAGGTCCTATTAGTGATGCTGGTATAGATGTAGATGTGATTGTTCAGAACATAGGCGCGGACAATACGACTGATTTTACTTTCACTGTAGATAAATCTAATTTTACTAAAGCAGAAGATATTCTAAAAGAAACATCAAGTTCTCTTGGTGGAGGCCAGGTGGAGGCGGATGACGATATAGCTAAAATTAGCATAGTAGGCAGAGGCATGCGAGCAAACGCAGGCGTCGCAAGTAAGATGTTTCAAGCGTTAGCAGATAATGAGATCAATATCTTGATGATTACGACTTCAGAGATAAAGATTTCAGTTGTTATTAAGAAAGGAGAAATGGAAGAAGCTATAAAAGCTCTTCACGATGCCTTTGATCTAGATAAAGAGTTAGACGGATAATGGAAGTATTAATTGAATTGATGGACTTGGAGCAGGGCATGCTAAGAGGCTTTGTCTTTGGTGTGGTTCATGTAGGAATATTGATAATCGGCTACTACACCGGTTGGAGCATCAATAGATTACTTAAGAAAACATCTAATGGACATATAGCTGGAATTATTGGAGCTGTAATAGCTCACATACTTGCAGATATTATTGCATCTTTGCTTGATCCCACTATGCGATCAGCTGCTTTAGGAATACTTTTAGGGGGACTTCTTCCTCTTTTATTTATTCCCCTTCTTGAAAAGTACGTAACAAAGAGTGAAACGCACATTATGGTCGGAGACCATGAAGATATAGAGCAAGACCTAAAAGACCACAAGCATTAGCATTCTTCTCTTCTCTAAATCTTCTATTTTTTATAAAAATAACTTGTAAATAAGAATTATTCTTATTTATAATGATAACACTTCTCATTATGAGAATGATTCTTATTTAGAAGGTAAAACTATGAAAAAACTTTGTTTAATAGCGCTTACATCTTTATCTTTTTCAATATTTGCTGCAGAAGTAGAAATTGAAACAATAGAGATTATTGGCTCTAAAGATGATGTAAAAGAA
>CAJWKH010000069.1 GCA_913042085.1 uncultured Gammaproteobacteria bacterium
ACTGGAACTGTAATGGATGAGAATGCTAATAATGATCTAACTGTTACAGTTATTGCTACAGGCCTCAATTCATCTGTGCAGAGTGTCTCAACTAAAAGAAGTCAAAGAGTTCAATCTTTAAATGAAAGACAGCCTTTGCCTTTAAGTGACGCTGCTCAACAGTTATTAGAAAATCCTCCTTCTGCTGAAAAAGCAATAACTCAAGATTCCGAGAATGAAGATGACTATTTAGATATTCCATCTTTTGTAAGGACCCAGCTAGATTAATTGAATTAGTCAATGCCTTCCTCAAGATTTTTATATTCTTCAGGAAGAATAGCTTTTATCCAGATTTTTTTTGTTGTTGGCTTCTTACTACTTGTAGTCAGATTAATTTACCTTCAGCTTTCTCAAGATGTTTTTTTAGATGGTCAAGTTCTCTCTAGGTCATATTCTGAATATTCACTTTTAGCTCCAAGAGGAAGGATATTAGATAGAGACAATAATATTTTAGCCTTTGATGTAATAAGTTATTCAGTTGGCATAGATTTCTCCAAGTTTAAGAAAAAAGAATCCATTATTGCTTTATCAGAAATATTAAATGTTGAAGAAAACAAAATTCTAAGCTCAATCAATAATCAAGACAAAGGTTATAGAGAAATAATTAGGAATATCAGCCCCAAAACTAAATTAGCATTAGAAGAAAAAGGTATTTCAGGTCTATATTTTAGAAAAAATCTAAGAAGAAGTTATCCTGAAAAAAATACAACTGCTCATGTAGTAGGTTTAACTGATATTGATAGAAATGGAATACAAGGAACTGAATTAGTTTTTAATAATGAGTTGGAGGGCGAAGAAGGGAGGTTTATTGGGATTAAAGGTTCAGGAAATACCAAAATAGAAGGAAAAAGAATAGAAGCAATACAAGGAGAAGACATAACACTTACAATTGATACTGACTTCCAATCTATTGCTTATCATCATTTAAATAAAGCTATTGTTAGATATGGGGCGCATTCAGGATCTGTTGTGATAGTTCAACCAAAGACAGGAGAGATTCTGTCTTTGGTAAGTTACCCTTCTTTCAATCCTTCTGATAGAAAGAATATTACTGATATGTCCATCTTTAGGAATAGGGCTTCTATAGATGTATTTGAACCAGGTTCCGTATTAAAACCTATTGCAATGTCCGCAATTATTGAATCTGAAAAAGAAGACCTAGATTCAGTTATCGAAACTTCTCCAGGATGGATAGAGGTAGCTGGATATAAAACAAGTGACTTTAAAGATTACGGAAAATTAACTCTTTCTAAGATAATTTCTCTATCAAGTAATGTTGGAATGGTTAAGCTCTGCTCCAATCAAGAAACTGAACATTTAACAAATTACTATAAGAGGTTTGGCATAGGTGAATATCCTGTAAGCATTTTGTTGCCTGCTAGAGAAGGATTCTTACCTCACCACAGTGAATTCACCTTTAGAGATAAAGTAAGTTCCTGTTATGGGTATGGAATGACTTTATCGGCATTACAAATTGCCCAAGCTTATATGGTTTTTGCAAATAATGGTTATTTTAGAGAATTGAGACTATTTAAAGATAAATTATTCGAATCAAATAAAGAGTCGCAAGTAATTTCACAAGAAACTAACAAGCTTATAATAGAAATGCTTGAAGAAACTGTTAATTCAGATACGGGTACAGCTAGAGCAGCTAGACTTAAAGGAAGGGTAGTTGCAGGGAAGACCGGAACGGCTATGGAGTCATTAGAAGAAGACACTTCTTATACAGCTACCTTTTCTGGTTTTGTACCTCCAAATAATCCTGACTATCTTAGTGTAGTAGTTTTGCACGGTCTAAAAGGAGAGGAATCTTCAGGAGGAAGGGTTGCAGCCCCTGTCTTCTCAGACATAATGCATGAAATATATATGCTAAATGACTTAGAAATCTAAATGAAAAATTCAAGAGAAATAATGCCAGAATTAATAGATTCTAATAATTTTTTTAATTGCGAAATATCTAGTCTTCACTTAGATAGCAGAGATGTAAAGGAAGGGGGTGTATTTTTTGCAATAAAAGGTACAAAGCTAAATGGAATAGATTTTATTGAAGAAGCAAGATCAAAGGGAGCAAAGTTAATAATTTCTGAAGAGTTAATTAATAATAAAGGTGTTGTGCATTGCGATAACCTAAAAGAGTTATTAGGAAAGTTTGCTTCTAGATTTTATTCTTATGCTAGCAAAGAACTAACAACTTTTTGTGCAACAGGGACAAATGGAAAAACTACTTCAGTTGAGACTTATGCCAATATCTGTAAAAGATTAGGTAAACAATGTGGCTACATAAGTACCATAGGAAAATCAATAAACGGTAAAGTGGTTGATGAGCCTTCTCATTTAACTACTCCAGATCCTATTTCTTTAAATCAAAGCTTTTCCGAAATGTTAATGAATGGAGCGACTCATGCCGCGTTTGAAGCTTCTTCTCATGGTTTAGACCAAGGTAGATTGTCAGGAATAAGTATTGATTATGCAGTCTTAACAAGCTTTTCGCAGGATCATCTTGATTATCATAAATCTATAGAAAAATATGGGAACGCCAAAAGGATTTTATTTAAAGAACTCCAACCTAAGCATTCATTTATCCAGATTGATAGCGAATTTGGACTAAGCCTATATGAAGACCTAGTAGAAAATAAGGCTGAAGTTTTTAGCGTATCTCTAGAAAAAAAATCTGATTTTTCTGCATTATTTAACAAAACAGATGATTCTTTAGATGTTTACTTAAAGTCACCTTACGGGAAAACTGAATTTAATCTAAGAACTGTTTCAAGGTATATAGCTTCAAATGTTATTTGCTCGATAGCTGCTTTAAGTGTCGAGGGTATAAAACTTGATAAGCTAGCTGAGTGCGCATCTGAAATTAACTTTCCTGCAGGGCGATTAGAAAGTATACGTGTAGGTAAAGACATTTGTTACGTTGATTATGCCCATACTCCTGAAGCTTTAAAGCATTCGTTAAAGGAGATTAGAGAATTTTATGAGGGAGAAATTTGGTGCGTCTTTGGTTGCGGTGGAGACAGAGATAAAGGAAAGAGATCTATAATGGGAAAAATAGCAGAAGATTACAGCGACCACGTCATAATCACAGACGATAATCCTAGAAATGAAGCTCCTCAAAAGATAATCGATGATATATTGGAAGGTACAACTAAATCTGAAAATATAAAAACCATTTCAGATCGAAGAGAGGCAATTAAATTCACCTTAAAAGAGATGGCCAAAAGAAAAAGCATGAACATTATGCTGCTTGCAGGAAAAGGTCATGAAAATTATCAGATTATCGGCTCTAAAAGAACTAAATTTGATGATAGAGAAACACTGCTTTCCTTAACCAAAAGCTAAAATAGAGATAATGGAATTAAAAGATCTAGCTTTATTATCTAACGGTTCGTTGCGAGGAGATTCTTTAGAGGTATCTGAGTTTAGTATTGACACCAGGTCCATTGAGAAAGGGGAAGTCTATATTGCAATTGAAGGGCCAAATTTTGATGGTCATGATTTTATAGAAGATGCAGAGAAGAAGGGGGCAAGAGCACTCATTGTAAGTAGAGAAGTTAGTTCTATTCTCCCTTTTATTCTTGTTAATAACACTATAGGTTTTATGGAAACTATTGCAGTTCATAATAGATCTTCCTTTAAAGGAAATGTTATTGGGATAACGGGGACCAACGGAAAAACTACTTCTAAGCAAATTCTTTCAAGTTTATTATCACAAATACATAAAACTCATAAGACTGATGGAAATAAAAACAACCATATAGGCGTTCCTTTTTCTATGCTAAATATGGAAAATCTATACAAAAGTTCTGTGATTGAGATAGGAACTAGTCAAGTTGGGGAAATAAAGAATCTTACTAACCTTGTGAAGCCCAACGTAGCAGCTATAACTAATGTTTCTTCTGGCCATCTACAAGGTCTTAGAGATACTGATTCAATAGCAGATGAAAAGGGAGATATTCTTGAATTTTATGATTCTAAAGGAATAGCCGTGCTTCCTAGAGATTCAAGTTATTTTAAATTTTGGTGCAGCAAAACAAATGGTAAGAAAGTAGTCAGTTTTGGCATTCATGAAGATTCAGATTTTAAGGTCATGAATCCAAGCATCGATATTGAGAATAACTTAACAAGCTTTCAATTAATGCATGATGGTTTAATAGAAGAATACTCAATAAATGGAGTTGGTGTTCATAACACCTTAAATGCGGCTATGGGGTTAGCTATTTGTTCTGTAATTGGGATAGATATTTCAGAAGTTAAGGAGGCACTTCACAAAGTTAACTTTCCTAAAAGAAGACTTTCTATTCATAAATCTATAGCTAATTCAATTCTCATAGACGATTCTTATAATTCGAATCCCGCCTCAATGAAAAGATCTATTGATCTAATAGCTTCAATGAATAACCATAAGAAGATATGTTTATTTGGAGGAATGAAAGAACTTGCAGAGGGTTCGAGTTCGTTGCACCTAGATGTTTACGAATATGCTAAGGATAAGGTAGATTATTTTCACTGCATAGGCGAGGAATGGAATGCTATTCAAGATTTTGACAATACAAACTTCAAGATCTTCTCAAGCCATGAAGAATTATATGAAAGTGTTAAAGATTTAATAGATATGGATACTGTAACCCTTGTAAAAGGTTCAAGATCAACGAGAATGGATATTGTTGCTGATAAATTAAAAAAATAAATTATGTTATTACCTTTATTTGAATATCTTAGTGAATTCTTTGGACCGTTTCGGGTAGTAGAGTTCTTATCTACTAGAGCAATATTAGCAACTTTAACTTCATTACTTTTCTCACTTGTTTTAGGGCCAAGATTCATTAATAAGATGAAGGATATTCAGGTGGGTCAGGTTATTAGAGAAGAGGGACCTAAAACTCATCTTTCCAAACAAGGAACTCCTACTATGGGGGGTACCTTAATATTAAGTTCTATAATCTTAAGCGTTATTTTATGGGGAGATCTAGAAAATAGATATTTATGGGTAG
>CAJWKH010000070.1 GCA_913042085.1 uncultured Gammaproteobacteria bacterium
ATGGAGCAATTAAGGGCCTAAAAGAAGTTTCTAAAGCTCACTTTAAAGCACTTTCTGGATCCCTTGATGAACAATTAGACTACGAAAGAGACACGCAAAGAGTTTTATTAGATAGAGATGAATTCAAAGAAGGCGTAACAGCCTTTCTAGGGAAAAGGAAACCAAATTTTAGAGATATTGATTAATAAGTATCTACTAGTATAGAGTTAATAATTATTGGGGGAATTATGAAAATCTTAAAGAAAAAACAATTTAGATTATTGGCACTTTTATCTGGAATAGCATTAATGACTATATCCTGTAGTAGCGATCAAGAAGATAAAGTAAATACTTCGGGTGTTGTGAATAGTGGTTCCACTAATATTGGTTTAATTGATGATAAAAGAATATTAGAAGCTGAAAGCGAACCAGGAAATTGGCTTGCACATGGCAGAACCTATGAAGAAAACAGATTCTCTCCCTTAACAAAGATTAATAAAGAAAATGTTTCTGATCTTGCATTAGCTTGGTATAAAGATATGGGCACCAATCGCGCGCAAGAGTCTACCCCCATCGTGGTTGATGGAATAATGTTCCTGACAAGCTCATGGAGTAAGGTTTACGCGATTGATGCTATAACTGGGGAAACTATTTGGTTTTTTGATCCTAAAGTACCTGGAGAAGTAGCAAGAAGAGCCTGTTGCGATGTTGTAAATAGAGGAGTGGCTGTATACAACGGAAAAGTTTATTTCGGAAGTCTAGATGGTAGATTATTTGCTTTAAATGCAGAGACTGGAGAAAAGGTTTGGGAAGTAAACACACTAAATGACACCGAAAGATTTTACACAATAACTGGAGCCCCTAGAGCAGCCAAAGGAAAAGTTTTTATTGGAAATGGAGGAGCTGAATTTGGAGTAAGAGGCTATGTAACAGCATACGATTCAGAAACAGGTGAACAGATTTGGAGGTTTTATACTGTTCCAGGTGACCCGAGTTTAGGTTTTGAAGACCCTATCATGGAATTAGCTGCAGACACATGGAAAGGAAGCAATTGGTGGGAATTTGGTGGGGGTGGAACCGTATGGAACTCTATAGTGTATGACTCAGATTTTAATAATCTCTATCTTGGTGTTGGTAACGGCTCTCCTTGGACGAGGGAAATAAGATCGCCAGGAGGCGGAGATAACCTTTTTCTTTCATCTATAGTTGCCTTAGATGTAGATACTGGCGAATATAAATGGCATTACCAAACTACTCCAGGGGATAACTGGGATTATACCGCCGTTCAGGATATGGCCCTGGCTGAAATGGACATTGACGGGAAAAAAAGGAAAGTCTTATTACAAGCTCCTAAAAATGGATTCTTTTACGTAATAGATAGAAGCAATGGTGAGCTTCTGAGAGCTAATCCTTTTGCTACAGTAACCTGGGCATCGCATGTCGATCTAGAAACCGGTAGGCCAGTAGAGAATCCAGGATTAGATTATTCTGAAGAAGCAAAATGGGTATTACCTGGCCCTCTGGGAGCACATAATTGGCAAGCTATGTCAGTTGATGCCAAATCTAGTATGGTTTATCTTCCTGCCCAAGATAATCCTCTAATCTACTCCATTGCTGATGAATACAAAAAGACTGGAATCTACAAAAGAAACCCTGGAAGAATGAACCTGGGACTAGAGTTTGGAAGAATAACACAACTTTTCTTAGACAATATTGAGAGTTGGCCAACTCCGAAGGGTTATCTAAAAGCTTTCAATCCTTTAACCGGAGAAGAGTCATGGTCTATTGAAATTCCTCATTACTGGAACGGAGGTATAGTAGCCACAGAAGGAGGTTTGGTTTTCCAAGGTGACGCCCTAGGGATGTTTACTGCATATGATAAAGATACAGGAGAGCAGCTATGGCAATTCAATACATACACTTCTATGTTAGCACCTCCAATTACTTACGAAATCAACGGCGAACAGTATGTTTCAATATTAACTGGAACGGGTGGTGGTGACCTTTTTTCAGGAGAACCCTTAGACCCTGTTCAGAAACCAGCTTCCTTAAACTATAGCAATGCTGGAAGATTACTTGTCTTCAAATTAAATGGAACAGAAGAACTTCCTCAGCCTAACCTAAGAAATAGAGATATTCCAAAACAAAATTTAAGTGTAGTAAGTAACGGTGACTTAAAGAAAGGCGAAATCCTATACCACGATTTTTGTGCAGGATGTCATGGTCTTGTAGCCCGCTCAGGAGGTGTTATCCCAGACTTAAGATTAATGGGACAAGGCTCTCATGAAGGTTTTGATCTAATAGTGCTTGAGGGCATACTTTCTAGTAACGGAATGGCTTCATTTAGTGATGTACTAACCAAGGAAGATACAAATTTAATCCATAACTATGTTAAAGCTAGAGCTCAGCAAGACAGATTAGTAGCTACAGGAGAAATAGAAGCGGGTTCTGAAAGACTGACTTGGTTAGATTTAGAAGACTAACCTAGATTTTATAAAGGTCTTTTTGCAGGTAAGGTTGGAGGAGCAACCTCTTTGAATTGAAAAGTAGGCTCTTCTCCTTCTTGACCGGAAAGCGAACCAGTGTCTTGATAATTTTCTCCTTCAGATTTCTTCTGATCCCCAGTTAGAATATTTCTGCTCATATTTCCATTAAGAATTTCTCCTTCTTCCATCTTTTTTAAAGCTTCTTCCGCTGTTTTGGCATTCTCTTCAGACCATTCTATTGAATAAGCTCTGGGTTTAGCTGAAGGAATCCCTGCATTATCAAGATCTTTTACCCAGAAAAAGATTTCTCCCGAATTAATATTCTCCTTGTCTGGTTCACTTATATTTATCCAAAGTATTCTAAATTCGCTGGGCATGTCTTGATTTGCTGGCCATCCCATAAGACCTTCAAGAGCATGCCAAGTAAAGAAATAGAAAAAACTTGTTAATATTAGGATAGAGGCTTTAAAAGCCTTAGAAAAACTTGTATAAAAGTAAAAGCTCAATAATAAAGCAGCTATAACTACATAAGCAGCAATTAGGATTATTCTTTCCTCGATCAATTCCTACTATCCTTTTGAATTGCTTCCTAAGGCTCGAGTTAATAGTCTTTTAGAGAGTTGATTTACATTTGTTATATTTTTATTACCATCAACTGTAAACCTAACAGCGGTCCTTTCATCGCCCACACCTTTTAATCCATGCGTACCATAATAAATTAATTCTACTTCAGGATTTAGTTTCTCCACCTTCACATCAACATCTAATGTTTCTTTATAGTTAGCCTTGTAGTGAAGTAAATTTACTACATATTCGCCTGGTTGAAGCTTCCTAACAGTAACAATCTCCTGGTTGATAGGGTTAGAAATTGATTGTCCATTAACGTTCATTTTATCTGCAAAGACTCCTCTATCGTCTCTGTCTAAATGCATTAAACCGCTATCTCTATTGTGGTACCAAACAAGTCCTCCTTGAGGATCCTCTACAATCGCATCAACATCGTCTGGATGATCATCTGGCCAACTAACCGATATTAAGATCTCTGCTTTTGATTCAATCTTTCCAGAATCTTCTGAGTTATTTATGAGCATGAATGCAATGGCAAACATGAAAGCAAATCCTAAGAGCGCATTAAAAAGAAGGTCTGTAAAAACATCTTGTTCATCGCTCCCCTGGAGAAACCTATTCTTCATCCAGTACCCTCGAAGATAAATGATTTATAAAATTAGTTAAACTTGAATCCAGCAAAAAGTACTGTAGCTTTAATAAAATACTCGTAATTAATCCCGTCAATGTTGTGTAAAGAGCTACAGCCATGCCTCCACTCATTTTAGACAGAAGTTGTTGAATTACTTGCGGATCAAAGTCTTTAATTTCCCCTATAGGTATTAGCATTAAAATGAAGCCTATAACAGTTCCTGTAAGCCCTAGCTTTAATAATATATCAACAACCATGTAACCTAATGCATGCCTGTTAGATAACTCATCTTCCAATAAAGATAAAAAATCCGTAGCTCTAGGCTTACCTCCTAATTGAAGAAATTTATTTATAATCAAGGAGGCCGAAGTCTTTTTACTATCTGAATATAGACCTTCTATTTCTCTATCTAATAAGAAGCTCAAATAATACCAATGAAGCGAAGCTACTAAATAAATAGATAAAATGACCAAAGAAATCCTGCTTTGATCAGAACTCACAATCAAATTTAATAAACCTAAGTCAAAAATTAAATAAATAACAAAGACTATCAATCCAAGTATTGTGGAAGACTTTAAAAACAGGTTATTGTTCTTCTTTTCTATCAACATATTTGTTTAATCGTGACTAGCTCCATCAATTAGGTTGATCACAGTATTTTCCGGTATCAATATATCATCAACACACATTAAATTTACACTAATCTGCTCAGGGTCTCTTCTTCTGATATGGTGAGTATATACGCCACATTCATTACAGAAGTAATGTTTAGCAATTTTTTTATTCCAAACATATTCTCCTAAAAAATCTGAAGAAGATCCTAATACAAATGCTTCTCTAGGAATCGATTTCATGATTATAGATTTCTTCATACATAAGGTGCAGTTACATTTATAAATCTCTTCAAAAATACTGGAAGAGATAAAACTAAAAGTTACTTTCTTGCAATGACAAGAACCCTTGAATGAATCCATCTAAATGTGGCCTGATTGGCCTCCATCAACTTCGATAGAAGTTCCGCTAATATATGAAGCAGCATTAGAACAAAGAAAAGTAACTAAAGAAGCAACTTCTTCAGAAGTGCCATATCTTCCTACAGGAACTGACTTACCATTACCTTTAATTACATCTTCCATTTTTCCACCAGTTGATTCTGCTATTTCGGTTGCAGCTCTCTCCCACATAGCAGTGTGAATTAAACCGGGCAGAACAGAATTTATTAAAACTCCGTCTGAGCCGTACTTCTTTGCCAATGATTTAGAGATTGAAATCATTGCTGCTTTTGTGGCACCGTAATCTATCAAGGCTGCGTTAGGATACTTTCCAGCAGAACTTGAAATCATGACAACCCTTCCCC
>CAJWKH010000071.1 GCA_913042085.1 uncultured Gammaproteobacteria bacterium
CTAGCTACAAATACTGGGGAATCTATCTTACAAGAGAATATTTCTTCAATCTTTGGGTCATCTAAAGGAAAAATAAAATCGATTGATATAGAAACCTTATCTTGATATTCAACCTCAGCTTCTGCCAAAGCAGACTTACAATCGACACACCAATGAACAGGTTTATCACCTCTTTGAAGATGGCCGTGATGGACAACCTTCCCAAGAGCTCTAACTATATTAGCTTCAAACTTATAATCCATTGTTACGTAAGACTGATCCCAATCTCCCATAATGCCTAAACGTTTAAAGTCTTTTTTCTGAATATCTATTTGTGAAGAAGCGTATTTCCTGCAAGCCTCTCTAAATTCAGAAGCGGATACTTTTTGTCCAACCTTACCGACCTTCTTCTCAACGTTTAATTCGATGGGTAGACCATGGCAATCCCAACCAGGAACATAAGGAGCGTATTTACCAGATAAAGTCTGTGACTTAATAACCATATCCTTCAAAACCTTATTTACTGCGTGACCTGTATGAATCTCGCCATTCGCATAAGGAGGCCCGTCATGAAGAATAAATTTCTCTCTTCCTGATCTAGCTTCTTTTATTTTTTGGTTTAAATTTATCTCTTCCCAATGCTCAAGCATTTTAGGCTCTTTCGAAGGTAGATTTGCCTTCATAGCGAGCTCTGTCTTAGGTAAATTTAATGTGTCTTTATAGTCAGTCATAACAAATTTTGAAGCACTTTAACTGAAATATTTCTCTGCTGTAGAAATATCTTTAAAAATTTGCTCTTTTAACGCCTCTATTCCATCAAACTTCTTCTCATCTCTTACTTTCTTACAAAATTCCACGGTTATTTTTTTTCCGTATATAAGTTCATTAAAATCAAGTATATGCACTTCCAGTACGGGTGTTTGACCATCCACGGTTGGTCGAGTTCCCATGTTAGCAATTCCCCCAAATTCCTTGTCTTCAAAGAAAACTTTAACGATATAAACACCAGCTATAGGTAATTTATTTTTGGGCAGCCACATATTGGCAGTAGGTACCCCTAACTGAGTTCCCAATTGCTTGCCAAAAACCACTTTCCCAGAAAACGTATAAGGCCTTCCTAATAGTTCTTTAGCTTCATCAAACTTATTCGCAAGTAGGCATTCTCTTATTCTTGTACTGCTAACTCTTTGGTTCCCAATACTAAATGTTTCCGTCTTCTCAACTTCAATTTCGTTCTTTTTTCCCCAATCTTGAAGAAAGGAAAAATCACCTTCTCTATTGGCACCAAACCTAAAATCATCACCTATAACCAATTTCTTTATATTTAAGCTAGACAGCACTTTAGAAAGAAAGACTTCTGGGGTCATTGTTCTTAACTGATTGTTAAAGTTAAGAAAGAAAGCAAATTCTATTCCCAATTCTTCCATTCTTTTTACTTTCTCAGACCATGGTAGAATTCTTGGAGGTCTCTTTTCGTCTGTACCTAGGGATTCTGCAAAGAACTCTTTGGCGTGAGGTTCTGTGAAGATAATCAGTTTCTTCCATTCATTTTTTTGAGCGTCTTTTTGCATATTTTCAATAATATGTTGATGTCCAAGATGGAGCCCATCAAAATTACCAATGGTTGCAATCAACTCTACTTCAGGATTCCTTTCCTTATATAGATCAATATTTTGTATGCCTCTAATCAAATACATCTTTATTAGAAAAATCTTTAATTCTTATTCCTAAAATCCATAAACTCAAGAAATACCCAACCATTCCTATTAACACTATTTTAATAATATATAGGAATCGGCTAAATTCACTAATTTGCCTTAAGTAATCAACTTCTTTTCCAAAATAGCCAATTAAAAGAATAAGCACTATAGAGGCTATCAGCATCCTCAATAAGAAGTAAATCCATCCTTGCGAAGCTTTGTAAACCTTATCTTTACGTAAAATAAATAAAAGAGTAATCACAGTAAAAAAAGCTGATATAGAGCTAGCTAATGCAAGACCTACATGGGCGTAACCCAATTGAAAGCCTAGAAGCCAAGCTAAGAACGCATTTAAGACCATCGATATTAATGCAACAATCATTGGTTTTTTAGGTTGTTGTCTCGCAAAAAAACTAGGCGTTAATATTTTGATAAGCATAAAAGCTAATAATCCAAAAGCCAGTGCAATTAAGCTAGAAGAAGCCATTTTAGAATCTTGTGCCCCAAACTCCCCTCTTTCAAAGAGAGTTAATATGATTGGTTCAGATAACATCACTAATCCTATTACTGCAGGTAAACCAATTAAAAGTATCAACCTGATTGACCAATCTAAAGTGCTAGAAAATTGCTCTCTGCTTTCGCTCGCAAATAGATTGGATAACTTAGGCAAGATAACTGTTGCAATAGCAATGGCAAAAATTCCTAGAGGTAATTGCATTAACCTATCAGAAACATAAAGCCAACTGGGACTACCAGTTGGCAATAAAGAAGCCAAAATAGTATCGACGAGCATGTTTATCTGACTTACTCCTCCAGCGATAATGCCTGGAACCATTAAAAACATTACTTTTCTTACGCCTGGATGCTGCAAATCTAATTTGAATCTAGGCAAAAGACCTAATCTCATCAAAAAAGGAATTTGAATTAAGACTTGTATTATTCCAGCAAAAAATACAGCCCAAGCTATAGCGTATATAGGCAGGTCTAAGGCAGGAGCAAACCATACGGCAGCAGCAATTAAACTTAAATTATAAAAAAGAGGAGTTAAAGCAGGTAACGAAAATCGTTCGTAAGAATTAAGGATAGATCCTGATAAGGCAACTAAAGAAATAAAAAATAAGTAAGGAAAAGTAATCTGAAGAATGTCTATGGCTAACTCTTTCTTTAATGGCTCAAGATAGAATCCAGGTGCGAAAATCATAACAAAAATTGGTGCTGCTAAGAGAGCTAGAATAGTTACACATAAAAGAACACTTGATAAAGCTCCAAAAGTAAAATTTATTAGATCTTTTGTTTCTTCAATAGAATTATTTTCTTTATATTCAGCTAGTACAGGTATGAAAGCTTGGTTAAATGCCCCTTCAGCAAAAAGTCTTCTGAAAACACTTGGAATTTTCATCATGACGACGAATGCGTCTAAAGCTACACCTGCCCCTAATAAACCAGTTAACACAATGTCTCTTACGAGACCTAGAATCCTTGAAACAAAAGTCCAAAAGCTGACTAAGCCACTACTAAGTAATAGTTTGAAAGATTTAAAGCTCTTTTCTGATTTAGAGTTCAGTCGTCAACCTCATCATCTGGTTCTAAATCAAGAGAAACTGAATTGATACAGTACCTTAATCCTGTAGGCTGAGGACCGTCAGAAAATACATGTCCTAAATGAGCCTTGCATTTATTACAATGAACTTCGGTACGTAACATGCCAGCTGATTGATCTTCTTCCGAACCTACATTTTCTTCGTTGATAGGCTCCCAGAAACTTGGCCACCCTGATCCCGAATCATATTTAGTTTTTGAGCTAAATAATGCCTCTCCACAAACAACACAATTATAAATTCCTGGAGTTTTCACTCCATCGTATTTTCCAGAAAAAGCAGGTTCAGTGCCTTTATTTTGAGTTACATAATGCTCTTCAGGACTAAGACCATCTTTAAGATTTTCGTCGTCTTTTTCTGTCATGGTTAAGCTCCTACAGCCTTCCTCAAAACATCTCTATACGAATTTTCGATGCACATTTTTTTAAGGTGTCCATTATTAATAAGCATTTGATGGGCTTTAGGTAGATTGTACCAAGGGCATCGAGTAAATAGGTGATGTTCTAAATGATAATTGACATTATGTGGAACCATTAAGAATCTAGTTAAAATTGTTGATTTAGTGGTTCTCGTGTTATCAAAATCATTATTTCCTGGCGTTACAGCGTGTTCAGATATGTTTCTAATTCTTATTATCAAACTGTAATAAGTAAAAGAAGGCAGCCACCACAACAACAAGAATAAAGACCAGTGCATAGTTGTAGAGATAAGAATAAATATAAGTAAATTTGAAATTAAGAAACCGTAAAGCTTGTTAGAGGTTTTAGATATTTTATTAATAAAGTTATCCCCTTTTGTTCTGAAAATGGAGATTAAAGATCCTCCATATCGTCTAACTCCTGTCATGCCAGTTAAATCTCTAAAAACCTTCCTTGTAAAACTTCTTTTAGTAATCGGGAACGGTGAACTCAGAACTAAATCAGGGTCCTCTTCAGTCTCAGTATGTCTGTGGTGCTTAAGGTGATAAGGTCTATAAACCCTATTATCTTGAAAAATAGGATAAGCACAGAACCACTGACCTACCCAATCATTAACTTTATTGTTGGTAAATAAAAGATTATGGGCAGCGTCATGTGCTAATACAGCTAAAGCAAATTGTTTGCTTCCTATAATCACTAAAGCAACTAAAAAAGTAATAGCATTTGGGTAAAAGTAAAAAAGAACCATTGCAGCAGCCATTTGCATCCAATTGGAGCTTATGGAGAGTACATTTCTCCAATCTTGCTTCGCTTTTATTTCCTCGTATTGCTCTTCAGAAATAACATCTAAAGGCTTAACGCTACTTGTAGCCATATGTTGATTATATCTAAGCTTTCAGAAGATTAAAATTTAATCAAGAAAAGGTACGTTGACGCTATCTTCAATTCTTGCCTGGATAAAAGTAGGAAGTGGTTCTTTTGATCTTATTTGCTCTAGCCATATTACCCCATCATACGGTTTACTGTTGCCTCTTGTGCCCACAAAATCTAAGTCGCCATCTTTATCTATATCAAGAGGTACCCATTTATCATACATCCCTCTTTTTCTTCTTAGCACATTGTTCTTTTTCCAGCCAGATTCAGTCCTTTCAAACCAAGCAACGCTTCCTAAAGCCTTATTCTCTGAAAATATATCATCTCTATCTCTGCTTCCTCGGCTGTAAGATCCTACAAAAGCATCAAAATCTCCATCTGAATCTATATCGGC
>CAJWKH010000072.1 GCA_913042085.1 uncultured Gammaproteobacteria bacterium
TTTCATTTAGCAAGCTTAAACGAATACGCTAAGCAGAATTCCATCACTATTTTAGGCCCTTGTAAGACTTTCAATTTAGCAGGATTTCCTTTAGCAGCTTCAATTATTCCTAACAAAGAATTGAGAGAAGATTTTATTCGAAACACAAAAGGCATCGTTTCACATATAGATAATTTAGCTTTCGTAGCTTCCACTGCAGCGTATAAGCACGCTGGAGAATGGCACAAGGAACTTATTGAATACCTCAAAGAAAATAAAAAGATATTAAAGGAAGGTTTAAATAAAATAGATGGTCTTTCTTTTTCAGGTCCGGAAGCAGGATTTTTAGCTTGGGTGGATTGTAGGGAGACTGGATTAGATACCCCGGGTGATTTTTTTATTAATCATGCCGGAGTAGGTGTTTACGACGGAAGTTGGTTTGGAAGAGAAGGGTACATAAGATTAAATTTTGGTTGCCCTAGGTCTGTTTTAGAAGAATCCATAGAAAGAATACAAAAAGCTTTTTCACAAAGAAACTAGGTTACTGTAATATGTTTGCCTAAAAATTACGTAGGAGAGATTATGTCTATTACTTTTAAAGACCGTGTAGCTATCGTCACTGGAGCAGGTGGAGGCTTGGGTAGATGCCATGCTCTTGATTTAGCCAAAAGAGGTGCCAAAGTTGTTGTAAATGACTTAGGTGGAAATGTAGATGGATCAGATGACGGTTCAGTGTCAGCTGCTGAGGCTGTTGTAGAAGAAATAAAAGCAGCAGGTGGAGAAGCAATGGCTAATGGGGCTAGTGTTACAGACAGAGACCAAGTTAACGCCATGGTTGAAGAAGTCATGAGCAAATACGGTCAGATAGATATTCTAGTAAATAATGCAGGAATCTTAAGAGATAAGAGTTTTTCCAAGGTAGAAGATGAAGATTTCAGGATGGTTCTTGAAGTTCATTTAATGGGCAGCGTGAATTGCACGAAAGCCGTATGGGAGATAATGAAAGAACAAAATTACGGAAGAATAGTCATGACTTCTTCTTCTAGCGGGTTGTACGGTAATTTCGGTCAGACTAATTATGGTGCGGCTAAAATGGGCGTTGTTGGTTTGATGAACACACTTAAATTAGAAGGCGCTAAATACAATATTAAATGCAATACTTTAGCCCCGTTGGCGGGAACGAGAATGACTGAGAGTTTGATGCCTGGAGAGGTTATCGAACAGATCAAACCTGATTACGTCACTCCAGCAGTGACTTACATGGTTTCGGAAGATGCACCGACTGGGGTAATCATAGCAGCGGGTGCAGGAGTGTTTACAAGAGTCATGGTTCATGAAACTAAAGGAGTCTATCTTGGAACTGGTGAAGGCATGACCGCTGAGAATATTGAAGCCAATTGGGATCAGATCTCTGATATGACTGATGCTACTTTGTGTTATCAAGGCGGAGATCAGTCCATGAAAGTATTTAGTCTTATACAAGAAAGCGAAAAGTAAGTATTTATAACTAATTTTCTCTGACTCTTACTTATATAGATCATGCGTTTAAAAGATTGCCACGGTTTCAGTGACTTCCGTGAGCTTGCGAGAAGACGCCTACCTAGCCCTATATTTAATTATATTGATGGAGCGGCGGATGATGAGACAACCTATGAACGCAATACTAAGAGTTTTGAAAAATGTGATTTAGTTCCAAATGTTCTTAGGGGCACTGAAGACATAGACATGTCGGTGAACATAATGGGTCAAAAGCTAGAAATGCCCATTTATTGTTCTCCTACGGCAATACAAAGAGTATTTCATCATCAAGGAGAGAATGCTGTGGCAGCAGCAGCAGATAAATACGGAACTTTATTTGGAGTTTCTTCTCTTGGAACAGCTAGTTTGTCTGAAATAAGAGAACAGTACAAAGGACCTCAATGTTATCAATTCTATTTCCACAAAGATCGTGAACTTAATCAATCGATGCTTGAGAGCGCTAAAAACGCAAATGTAGATGTAATGATGCTGACGGTTGATACCATTACTGGTGGGAATAGGGAAAGAGATCTAAGAACTGGATTTTCTATTCCTTTTCAACTTAGTTTAGGCGGAATCTTTCAATTTGCTATTAAGCCCATGTGGGCCATCAATTACCTCACCCATAAGAAATTTGCGTTACCTCAACTTGATGATTACGTAGACATGTCAGATGGACCAATTTCTATTGGCAGATACTTCACCGAAATGATGGATCCATGCATGAACTGGGATGACGTGGCTAAGATGGTTGAATATTGGGATGGCGAATTTTGTTTAAAAGGCATCATGAGTGTAGAAGATGCGAAGAAAGCTGTTGAAATAGGGTGCACAGGAATTGTTATTTCTAATCATGGCGGCAGACAGCTTGATGGAAGCAGATCTTCGTTCGACCAGTTGTCTGAAATAGTTGATGCCGTAGGAGATCAGATTGATGTGATTATGGATAGCGGTATTCAAAGAGGTAGTCACGTTTTAAAGGCTTTATCTCTTGGAGCTAAAGCCGTTGGTGGAGGTAGATTCTATCTTTATGCTTTAGCAGCAGCAGGACAGCAAGGTGTAGAGCGAGCTTTAGAACTCATGAAACAAGAAATAGAAAGAGACATGAGGCTAATGGGAGTAAGTTCTATCTCAGATTTATCTAAAAACAATCTTCGATTTAGGTAGAAAAATTTCTAATCCAAGATCATTAGATCTTTTGCAACAATTACCTCTCCGTCAAAATTTTTCTTTACATCAGTCAGTAGAGATTCTTCATCACTACCCCAAAACAAAATATGAGAGAGAACAAGTTTTTTAGGTTGGCTTTTTTTAGCAACTATTCCAACATCCACTGAGGAGGTGTGGTGAGCTTTATGATAGATTTGCCAATCTTTAGTTTTTTTCTTGAATCCTTCTTCGGAATAAACTTCGTGAACTAATATGTCTGCGTTTCTTGCTTTTTTAATTAATTTTTCAGAAAACGCAGTGTCTCCTGAAAAAACAATCTTTTTATCCTCGGTTGTAAAAACAAATCCGAATGAATTGTCTAAACTTCCGTGGTTAATACTAAATGCTTCAACCTTAACGTTTTTATCTTCATAAATCTTACCTTCTGAGATTTCAGTAACCTCAGTCTTATAACCTTCTAAGTTTGCGGGTTGAGAGCCATTTATTCTGTAATCTATATCTTGGCTGTAGGCCTTTGTTATATATTTCGCCATGTCTTTTAGACCCTTCGGACCAAAGAGCTTTAAGGTTTCATTCCTACCTAATACCCAAGGAGAGAGTATTAAGTCGCTCAAACCAGCGGAATGATCTGAATGTATATGCGTAAGGAAGGCGTAATTTAGATTTTGAATTTCCATTGCCTCTAAATTTCCTCCCCATGTTGGAGATAGGGCAGAAGCGTTTCTAACCACACCTGGACCGAAATCAACTAAGTAGGCAGTTCCATTGGCTATAACTGCATAAGACGAACCGTTTCTATTTGGATCTGGGTTTGGAGTACCAGATCCAAGAATAGCCAATTTTGTTTCAGAAAAGGAATATACAGAAAACAGGATTAGTAATAATGATAGAGTTTTTAATTTCATGCCTTAAATCTATTATAATTACAAAAAATAACCTTTATCAGAGGAAATGATGAAAAAAATAATATTCTTTTGGTCTTTAATTTTATTAGCCAGCCTTACTGTGTCTGCTAAAGAGATATTTATTGAGCCTAGTGATAATTCACAAGAGGAAGTTCAAACAGCACTTATAGAACTTTCTTCTGGCGATATTCTTACATTATCTCCAGGAACTTTTGTTTTTGAAGATGGTTTATCTTTAGACGTTGATGAAGTCATCGTAAGAGGTTCTGGAATAAATGAAACTATTCTTGATTTTAAGAATCAGATGTCTGGAGCCCAAGGACTGTTAGTGACTTCTGACCGAGTAACTTTAAAAGACTTCGCTGTAGCTGACGCTAAAGGAGATGCAATAAAAGTTATTGGGGCTGAAGGGATTAATATGATTAACCTTAAAACAGAATGGACTGGAGGTCCAAAGAGTACCAATGGAGCCTACGGACTCTATCCTGTTGAATCGATTGATGTATTAATTGATGGCTGTGTAGCTATCGGTGCTTCTGATGCTGGCATTTATGTGGGTCAGTCAAAGAACATTATTGTTAGAAATAGTGTGGCGCAATACAACGTAGCTGGAATAGAAATAGAGAATTCATATTACGCAGATGTGTATGACAATTTGTCTTCTCATAATACTGGAGGGATATTAGTTTTTGATCTTCCTGATCTTCCTCAGCAAGGCGGACATCATGTTCGCGTGTTTAGGAATAAAGTTATAGATAATGACACAGACAACTTTGCTCCTGAAGGAAACATCGTTGGAGAGGTTCCAAGAGGTACAGGGATTATTATCCAAGCCAATTCAGACGTAGAAGTCTTTGATAACGATATATCTGGAAACGGTACAGTTAATGTTTCCATTGTTACTTACTCAAATGAAACGCAAGATGAGAATTACAATCCTCATCCTAAATCAATTCAAATTCATGGAAATAGATTCGGAGAAGGGGGCTTTGATCCTGATGTTGAAACTGGAGAGCTTGCATCTATACTGTACGAGTTATCTGGTGGTGAAA
>CAJWKH010000073.1 GCA_913042085.1 uncultured Gammaproteobacteria bacterium
ATGATCGATACTTTATTCACGACAACGAAGTGAGGTATGAACTGCCACAAGTTTTCTTCATGAGGGTTTCTATGGGCCTTGCTCTTAGAGAAGATCAAAGAGAAGAAAGAGCAATTGAATTCTATAACCTTCTTTCTAGTTTTGATTATATGAGTTCAACCCCTACCCTGTTTAATTCTGGAACAAAGCACTCTCAACTATCTTCTTGCTATCTAACAACAGTACCAGATGACCTACATGGAATTTATGGAGCAATCCAAGATAACGCCATGCTCTCAAAATGGGCAGGAGGACTAGGGAATGACTGGACCCCTGTTAGAGGCCTGGGGTCTCAAATAAAAGGAACAAACGGAAAGTCACAAGGCGTTGTTCCTTTTCTTAAAGTTGTTAACGACACTGCTGTAGCGGTTAATCAAGGAGGCAAGAGGAAAGGAGCAGTATGTTCTTACTTGGAGACTTGGCATGTTGATATAGAAGAGTTTGTAGAGCTTAGAAAGAATACAGGAGATGATAGAAGAAGAACGCATGACATGAATACGGCAAACTGGGTTCCTGACTTATTCTTAAAAAGAGTTTCAGAAGACAAACAATGGACCTTATTCACTCCAAGTGATACTCCTGACCTGCATGATTTGTACGGACTAGATTTTGAAAAGAGGTATGAAGAATACGAAGCCCAGACTGAAACAGGCGAAATAGAATTCTTTAAAAAAGTAGAAGCAAAAGAGTTGTGGAAAAAGATGCTTTCCATGGTTTTTGAAACTGGACACCCATGGATCACTTTTAAAGATGTTTGTAATTTACGATCGCCACAACAACACACTGGGGTGGTTCACTCTTCAAACCTTTGTACTGAAATAACGCTAAACACAAACCAGGACGAAATAGCTGTTTGTAATCTTGGATCTGTGAATTTAACTCATCATATCAAAGACGGAAAGATGGATGAGAAAAAACTAGAAAAAACAATAAACACAGCCATAAGGATGCTAGATAACGTAATAGACATAAATTATTACGCGGTAAAAGCAGCCGAAACATCAAATATGTTGCACCGACCTATAGGTCTTGGAATTATGGGATTCCATGATGCTTTATATATGCTAGAAACCCCCTACGCTTCTGAGGAAGCTGTAGAATTTGCTGACCGATCAATGGAAATGGTTAGTTACTTTGCAATCAAAGCTTCGAGTGACCTTGCCAAAGAGAGGGGTGCATACAAGTCCTACGAAGGATCCCTATGGAGCCAAGGGATATTGCCTATAGACTCAATTAAGCTGTTAAAAGAAAGCAGAGGTGAAGACTATCTAGATGTCGATGAAAGCTCGACCATGGATTGGGATGGTTTAAGAAAGACTGTTAAAAAACAAGGAATGAGGAATTCCAATGTTATGGCCATAGCACCAACAGCGACAATAGCCAACATAACTGGTGTCTCTCAATCCATTGAGCCTACTTACCAAAATCTCTACGTTAAATCTAACCTGTCGGGAGAATTCACCGTAACCAATATTCCCATGGTAGAGAACCTTAAAAAACTAGGTTTATGGGACTCTGTAATGATAAATGATCTTAAATATTACGATGGAAGTGTAAAAGGCATTTCAAGAATTCCAGAAGAAACAAAAGAACTTTATGCCACTGCATTTGATATAGAACCAAGATGGTTAATTGATGCAGCAAGCAGAAGACAGAAATGGATAGATCAAAGCCAATCATTAAATCTGTATATAGATGAACCAAATGGAAAGAAGCTAGACATCATGTATCGCATGGCATGGCTTAGAGGTTTAAAAACAACTTATTACTTAAGATCAAGATCTGCAACAACAGCAGAAAAATCAACTATAGCAACAGGTGAGTTAAATGCTGTATCAGCATCAGAACCACCTGAAACAACTCAACCAGCGACAACAGCACCTTCAGCCTGCTCTGTGTTAGATCCAGACTGTGATGCCTGTCAGTAAGAAGAAGGAGAAAAAATGTTAAATTGGGACGAATACGACGAAACTAAAGCAGCACCAAAACCCCAGCAAGCTCAACAAGAGGTAAAGCAACAAGCCTCTGGGCCTGTTAGTGAAGAAGCACAAGAACCGGTAGAAGAAAACTTCATGCCAGTTGAATCTGGCGATAGAGCGAAACAAGCTAAAGATGCCATACAAGATCTAGATACAAAAGAAGGGGAAGAAGAGCTAGAAGTCTTGGCCGGAAGAGTGCAAGTAGACGATAAGGCAATGATAAATTGTAGAGCTGACTTAAATCAGTTAGTGCCATTTAAATACGACTGGGCTTGGCAAAAGTATCTAGATGGAAGTGCTAATCACTGGATGCCTCAAGAAATTAATATGACAACAGACATTGCTCTCTGGAAGTCTGATGATGGATTAACAGAAGACGAAAGAACGATTGTGATGAGAAACCTTGGGTTCTTTTCAACAGCAGACTCTCTAGTTGCTAATAACTTGGTACTGGCTATATATAGATTGATAACGAATCCAGAGTGTAGGCAATATATATTAAGACAAAGCTTTGAAGAGGCTATCCATACGCATGCTTACCAATACTGCATTGAATCTTTAGGAATGGATGAGGGGGAGATATATAATATGTACAGAGAAATCCCTAGTGTTGCCAAGAAAGCTTCATGGGGACTGAAATACACGAAAGAAATATCTACTCCTGGCTTTGTAACTGGTACAGACGAAACTGACAAAATGCTACTAAAAAACTTGATCGCTTTCTATTGTGTTCTTGAAGGTATCTTTTTCTACTGTGGCTTCACTCAAATTCTCTCTATGGGAAGAAGAAATAAGATGACCGGTACTGCGGAACAATTCCAATACATATTAAGAGATGAGTCTATGCATTTAAACTTTGGAATCGATATGATTAATCAAATTAAAATAGAAAATCCTCATCTTTGGGATGAGCAAATGCGCCAAGAAGCAGCGCAAATGATTCTTGAAGGAACGGAGCTGGAAGTTCAGTACGCGAAAGACACCATGCCTAGAGGTATATTGGGAATGAACGCCAATATGATGGAAGAATACCTTCAATTTATAGCCAACAGAAGACTGGTCCAAATAGGTTTAGAAGAAGAATTTGAAGGAGCAACTAACCCCTTCCCTTGGATGTCGGAAATCATGGACTTAAGAAAAGAGAAAAACTTCTTTGAAACCAGAGTTATCGAATACCAAACTGGCGGCGCTTTAAGCTGGGATTAAACACAAAGATAATTGCTCATCGAGGAGCTTCTGAAGACGCTCCAGAAAACACCCTTGCATCTGTTATATCTGCATTTGATCAGAATGCTGATGGCGTTGAGGTTGATGTTCGACTAACAAAAGATAAGCAGATCGTTTGCCATCATGATAAGAGCTGTTTGAGAACCTCGGGAAACTCTATGACTATAAAAGATAGTTATTATGAAGAATTAAAAAAATTAGATATTGGTTCTTGGTTTGGAGATGAATGGAAGACCGAGACCATTCCCCTATTAAGAGATGTACTAGATTTAATTCCTAGTAAAAAAGAAATATATATAGAAGTAAAAACTGGAACAGAAATAATTGAACCACTCCTTAAAGAAATTTATCTAAGTAAAGAAAAAACTAACGGGGTGAGTATTATTTCTTTTTACCCTGAAGTAATTAAAGGAATTAAAACAATAGCGCCAGAATTAACCGCCAATTTATTAGTTAACTTTGAAGGCCCTAAATTAATAGAAGAGAATGAAATTGTAAGCGTAATGAAAAAAATAAATGCGGACGGTATAGGGGCACAAAATCATAAAGACCTAGATGTTCTTTTCTTTAACAAAATAAAAAGAGAAAATAAGAAAGTCCATGTTTGGACCGTAAATTCCAAAGAAGAAGCTAAGAGGTATTATGAACTTGGCCTTAACTCTGTTACTACTAACTGCCCTGGCAAAATTAGAGAATATTTATCTAACTCTATTTAATATTTCTTTTTATTTACTTTAGTTCTATAGTGATTGTTATGAAAGATCATGATATTGGCTTCTTAGAGCTGGTTCAGAAATCACTAAAAAGCGTACCCGAATACGACGTTCACCAAGTTAAAAATAAACTAAAAAATTCAGAAGAATTCTACTTGGTAGATGTCAGAGAAGATAGCGAGTGGATTGAAGGCAACATACCTAATTCTATTCATATTGGTAAGGGAGTTATAGAAAGAGATATTACTACAATCATTCCTGATAAAGATGCCGAGGTAGTTTTATACTGCCAAGGAGGATTTAGATCTGCACTAGCAGGAGAAAGCATTCAAAAGATGGGTTATAAAAATGTTTTTTCAATGAGCGGGGGCTACAGTGATTGGATCAATAATAATTAAATGAGTGGGGAGACTCATAACACATGTCATCTTCTAATAAAGTTGGAATTACAGAAGTTGTCTTAAGAGACGGCATTCAATCTCTATTGGCCACTAGAGTTCCCCTAAGGGACCTAGTTCCGATTATTCCAGTACTGGATAAGATTGGGTATTGGTCAATGGAGACATGGGGAGGTGCCACTTATGACGCGTGCATAAGATATCTCAATGAAGACCCTTGGGAAAGGTTAAGGACCTTTCAGGCCTTGATGCCGAAGACTCC
>CAJWKH010000074.1 GCA_913042085.1 uncultured Gammaproteobacteria bacterium
AGAACCCTTTCTGTTTCATCTTTTCCACAAATTCAATTGCTAACTCTTTATTGGGCTCACTATTTCCATTTCCTTGAATGCATTCAATAGCTATAAACAGACCCCGCCCCCTGACGTCTCCAACCATGTCATATTTATCAGTAAAGTCTTGCACTTTGTCTTTTAAATAATCGCCAACGGAATTAACGTTTCCGAGTAAATCTTCTTCTTCAATCACATCAAGAACAGCATTCCCCACCGCAGCCTGTAATGGTGTAGACGCCGTGGTATTGAAGTAGTAACTCTTTTCATGAAAAATCTTGGCTATTTCAGGACTCGTCCCTACTCCACTCAATGGATAACCTGACCCCATTGGCTTGCCCATCGCTACTATATCGGGAACGCACTCATTAACTTCGTAACCCCACCAGCTGCCGGTTCTACAAAATCCTGCCTGAACTTCATCAAGGATAACCACTCCTCCAGCATCTCTAATCAGAGTTGCTGCCTTTTTCATGAATCCTGAAGGAATATTAGGCAGCCCTTCATTTGCAAATATAGAACAAAATAACATACCGGCTAGCGGGATGTTGTTCTCAGAGAATTCATTTATGGCTGTTTTGATTTCTTTAAGATACAAATCGCAAAGTTCATCATCGGACAAGCCAGCTTTAATAGGTCTAAATTTTTCTGGAAAAGGTACGCGTTTAAAATCAGGTTCAAAGGGTCCTATTGTCATTCGTATCGTTTCATGACTATTTCCATGGTAAGTAGCGTTGCTGCAAATAATTCCTTTTCCTTCAGTTGCAAGTCTTGCCATCTTAATAGCTATTTCTATGGCTTCAGTTCCACTGCACCCCATTTGCAACACTGAGAGTGGATCGGCATGTAAAGACATTAGCCTTTCAGAATAATCAATAACCACTTTACTCAGATAACGACTATGAGTATTCAATAGACTAGCTTGATTGTGCAAAGCCTCGATTACATGAGGATGGCAATGGCCAACGCAAGGAACATTGTTGTAACAATCCATGTATTTATTATTGGAATCGTCGTACAACCAGATTCCTTCTCCTTTAACCAAATGGACAGGGTCTTTATAAAATAAAGGGGAAGAACCCATTGAGAGTGTTCTTCGCTCCAATAATTCCTTATCAGTCATATAGAATTTTTAGCGACTAATCTCCTACGCAGGAACCAGTCTCAACGCTTAAATCCAAAGCAGCTACCATCGCTCTATAAACATCTGTGTTATCCATAGTTCCAGTAAAGTTTTCAGAACCAGGTCCGTAAGCATAGATAGGCACCGGTACGCCTGTATGAGACCCATATCCAATGCCAGTATTGAAAGAAAATTTAACTTCAGGAGCTGTGTACTGAGTTGGTTTGAAAGGCTCTATGAGTAACCCGCCCGTTTCGTGGTCTGCAGTTACAATAACCAAAGTTTCATTATCTTGTTCAGCATAGCTTTTAGCCATTTGTACAGCTTCTTCGAAGTCTTGCATTTCCCTGACTAGATAATCGATATTATTGGAATGTCCCGCCCAATCAACTTGAGACCCTTCGACCATAATAAAGGATCCTTTGCATCCGCCTTCCATGAAAGATTCTGATCTTTTAATAGCAAAATCTAGCATATCCTTAGTTGAAGGCTCTGAAGGATGGTTATCTGGTTTTTCTATATCTCTTATATGCTCGTCAGCAAACAATCCTATTACTTTCTTTGAAGAAGTTAAACTCTCATCATTTAATTGATCTTTATGGGTTAACAAAGTCTGAGTTGATTCGACCTGTTCGTATAGATTAAGACCATCATCTCTTTTTCCACCCATGTCTTCAGGTAAAAAGAAATGTCTGCCTCCTCCTAAAATAGTCATGACGTCTGAATCAATCATCTGTTTACTTATTTCATCTGTCTTCCACCTCAAATCTACATGTGAAGCAAAAGCTGCAGGAGTGGCATGAGTTATTTCAGAAGTTGATATTAACGAACTAACGTAACCATACGTATGGACTTTCTCTGTGAGATTTTCAAGAACATTTAAGTCTTTATCCAATCCAAGTGCTCCGTTGTTAGTTTTAAATCCCGTACTGTAAGCGGTAGCAGAAGAAGCAGAGTCAGTCACTACTGCATCTTCTGAGTGTGTGAGAACAATTCCAGATATAGGAAATTTATCAACTGCTAACCTTTCATTGGGACCACCTTTAATTAACCTGTATGAGGAAACCTGACTGATACTCATGCCGTCAGCAATTAACAAAATAATATTTTTAGCCTTCCTATCAACTGAAACAAGCTCCTTCGGTTCAAGCATTTTGCCTTCAGGTAGGGTTTTTATAAAAGCATCTTTATCGGCAATAGAGCCTTCAGGGATAGGAATATTGGCAATCAAAGCAGCCATGCCTATCGATTCCAATACCTTGTATCCTGTGAAAGCACCAAGACTAAACACAATTCCTATTATTAAAATATTTTTCTTAAGATAACTGAATATTTGACCCATCATAATAATTTCCTAATTAATTGTTCTTATAATAACTTAAAGTTTATTTCCATCTTTTAGATAATTTAGCTATAGAATAACAAAGATACTTAACAGGGGAAAATTATGAAAAAAATAGACACTGGTACTGAACATCTTCTTTTAGAGCAAGGCGATGGAATTGCTGTACTCACTATGAATCGACCTGAAGCAAGAAATGCAATGTCAGGTGAAATGAATGAAGCAATGCAGAGAATTCTGGCTGAAGTTGAAGTAGACCCTGAAATCAGATGCGTCGTATTAACAGGAGCTGGGAAAGGTTTCTGTGCTGGGGGGGATGTAAAAGGTATGGCTTCTTCAGGAGATGGGACAGTAGGTCAAAATACCATTGATGCGGCGATACACAGACAAAGAGTTCATCAAAGAGCCACTTCTGGGAAATTATTTAAGATGCCTAAACCTACCATAGCGGCTTTACCGGGAGCAGCTGCAGGAGCAGGTCTTTCTTATGCGCTAGCATGTGATTTGAGGGTAATGTCAAAAGCTGCAATCATGACAACTGCTTTTGCGAGAGTAGGTTTTTCTGGAGACTATGGTGGAAGTTATTTTATGACCCAACTAATAGGTTCAGCCAAAGCTAGGGAGTTGTATATGTTGTCAGATAGGGTTTCAGCTGAAGAAGCTTTAGATTTAGGGCTAGCAAACTGGATTTGTGAACCCGAAGAATTGATGGATAAAACAATGGAGATAGCTAACAGACTAGCTAATGGTCCTGCGGTAGCTTATCGATACATGAAAGAAAACCTAAATAGAGCTATGAATGGTGAAGTTGATGATTGCTTGGACTTGGAAGCAACGCATCATATACATTGTGGGCAAACGGAAGATCATAGGAATGCTACCAAAGCTTTTGTAGAGAAAAAAGAACCTGTATTTAAAGGAAAATAATTATGGCAAACAAAATATCAGAAGATCCAAGAATAGATAAAAGAATCAAAGACGTCTTCGGTCTTCTAGAAGTAGATTCAGTTATGACCGAACACGCCACTAGAGAAGAGATGATGGCTTTTGAGGAAACTGAAGAAGCTCTGATGGGTAAAGAAATAATGCATCAAATAAATAATGCACCCCATTATAAAGATGTAATACCTAGAGAAGGACTTAACACCGTTACAAAGGAATTTATATCTGAACCCGATGGTAATACCATTAAAATTCAATACATAAGACCGGACACTGACGAGATTCTTCCTTGTGTTTATTACATTCATGGAGGGGGGATGGAAATGTCTTCTTGCTTCGATGAACTATACCAAGCTTGGGGAAGATGCATAGCAAGACAAAATGTGGCCGTTGCAATGGTCGACTTTAGAAATGCTCGTTGGGCGTCTTCTGCGGAAGAAGTTGCACCTTATCCTGCTGGGTTAAACGATTGTGTGTCAGGCATAAAATGGGTTCATGCGAATAGTGGCGACTTAAATATAAATCCCGAAAAAATAGTCATAGCGGGTGAAAGTGGTGGAGGAAATCTAACCATCGCAACCACTCTAAGACTTAAACAAGAAGGGCTGCTAAATTTGATCACAGGAATGTACCCAATATGCCCTTATATCGCCGGAGTTTGGCCTCTTCCAGAGAATCCTTCTTCTGTTGAAAATGAAGGAATTTTTATTTCTTTGCATAGTTCTTCAGGTGTTTCTCACGGTGCTATTGTTTATGGCATAGAAGAGTTTAATAAAAAGAACCCCTTAGCTTGGCCAGGGTTTTGTAGCGTAGATGACGTAAAAGGCTTACCTAGGACTTACATCATTGTTAATGAATGCGACCCTTTAAGGGATGAAGGAGTTAACTTCTACCGTCTATTAAGAGAAGCAGACGTAGAAGCACAGTGCAGACAAGTAATGGGCACGATTCATGGTACAGAGATGTTTTTGGGTTGCCCTGAAGTTAGCGACGAGACAGCTATGAGTATTGCAAATTTTGTAAGGAGATAAAAATGTTTTTATT
>CAJWKH010000075.1 GCA_913042085.1 uncultured Gammaproteobacteria bacterium
GCTTTTGCTGTGGCCTCCTCTATTGCTTCTTGGGGGACTCCTTCTGGAATAGGGTTAATTTGAAAATATCTAAATTTGGTTCCTCCTTTTACTGGAGATAGCATTACTTCTATATCGGCTCGATCTTTTTCAGACTTAGTATCAAAGCCGCTCCCATCGGTGTTCCAGATCTCAAACAATCCACCAGCATCCTCTCCTAGTGATCTAGCGGGAGGACCGTCAATTGAAATTATAGATTTACCATTTTCATTATGGCCAGTAATTATTCTTCTCATATTTTTCTCCTTTTAACTTAATTATTGTATAGCTTAATTTGTTCCGCCATTAAGGATCTAGAGCCCATAACTTTCTATCCACTCATCGATAATATCTTCCAAGATAAATAGAGGAACAATGCCCTGGTCCAATACAATCGTATGAAATTTTCGGATATCAAATTGTTCACCCAAAGCGTCTTTAGCTTTCTGTCTCAATTCTAGAATTTTAAGCATGCCCATCTTGTAACTGGTGGCTTGGGCTGGCCAAACTATATAGCGCTCTATTTCTACTCTTACTTCTGTGTCCGACATACCTGTAGTTTTTTTCATGTATTCCATGGCCTCTTCTCTGGTCCATTTCTTATAGTGCATGCCTGTGTCAACAACCAACCTGTTGGCTCTAAACATCTCGCTTTGTAACACTCCTAGCTCATCATAAAGATTCTTTGTCATTCCAACCTCAACAGCTAATTGTTCAGAATACAGAGCCCAGCCTTCAGTAAATGCTGAAGTTCTGTAGCCCATTTTTCTGTAGAGAGTTAAGTTATCATTTTCTTGATTAAGCGCTATCTGAAAATGATGCCCTGGGACTGCTTCATGAAACGTAAGCGTTCTCATGCCGAAAGTTGGTGTTTGCTTGATGTCGTATAAGTTTGCATAAAATACACCAGGACGCTCACCGTCTAAGCTAGGAGACTGATAGTAGCCACCGGCCGCTGTCTTTTCTGAATATTCAGGAACAGCTCTTACCTCTACAGGGCTTATAGGGAATCTTTCAAAATAAGGCCTTACATCTTCCTCTGCCTCTTTAACCATTTGATTGTAGTCGGCGATTACAATTTCCTTTCTGTCAGGAGTATCTGCATAAAGAAAATCTGGATTTTCATTTAAATCATTCATCATTTCGCCAACTGGCTTATTAACTTCATAGCCAAGCATGGTGAAGATTTCTTTCATGCGGTTACCAATCCTTTCAACCTCTGAAAGGCCAATCTGGTGTATTTCTTCGGCGGTGTAGTCGGTAGTTGTGTAAGACCTAAGTCTAGAAGCATAGAAAGCATCACCGTTAGGCAGCGACCACACTCCGTGATATTTATTGGCATTGCTATAATTCGTTTCCATGTATTGCAGAATTGACTCGTAGCCTGGCCTAACATCAGATTTAATTACAGCGCTCAATTCACTAAATAGGTCTTCTTTTTTTTGCGTTGATATATCTAGCTTGTTTACTTTCTCGATAAAGATTTGCATCAAAGGATTCTCTGCATCTGTGTATGCGATTAATTCTTTTAACTGCTTTATCACATGATCAAACACAAATTGAGGTGCAAAAATTCCTAATTTCTTTTGCTCACCCAGCCAGACTAAATCAGAGTTCAAAGAATCATCAAAAAGCCTGACTCTTTTTATGTAATCAGTGGCTTCCCTATAGTTTCTTATGGGGTGAGTGTCAGTCATGAATTCAACCAGACCAAGGTGGTTGCCGCTTATTTGGTTAAAGGGGTAGCTGTGGAATCTAAAATTTTTAAATCCATCTATGCCGTTTTCCGTATCAAATATAGCTATCTTATGAGTAACTTTTTGAACCTCTGATAAGTCACTAGTATTATATTTTTGTAACGTCGCAAGGTGCTTTAAAGCGTCTTGATAGTCATCCTCCCCATCTTTTAGGCTATTGATAGTAAGTTTTTGATTGTGCTTTAAAATCACATTAAAAGGGTCCAAGACTCCAATATAAGTCATAAATTCTGGGGACTCTAACAATCCCGTTACAAGCTCTTTTCCTAGATAGTGATCTATCGAATATGGCTTCATTAAGAACAAGTTGGCTAAATATAGCGATACAACAAGCGATCCACTTAATAGCAGGTATCCAAAGTACTTTAATATTTTTTTCATATTATCTTGGGTTATATATTTTCTAATAGAAAATTAACTGAATCCTTCATAGAGGCCCTTCTAGCTTTCCAGTTTCCACCTAAATTAGCTCCCATTTTAGCTCTATCTTTAAATAATTGAGCCCTTTCATGAGGTTCATTCATAAAGGTTTTATTGCCCTCCTTATCTTCGTGATAATGCGAGCCATCTTTCCCAACATAAGTGTGTCTGCGCCCAACCGCTATGGCATTGGGTATATACATTACAGGGTCTATGGCATCAAATGAGTGATGGCCCCCTTCGTAAGTAATAATTTTACTATTGCCTCCGTTTTCATTAATAGCTGGAGATAATTTTTCTATAAGAACTGGAGGAGTGTAATCATCATCCGCTCCGATAAGAGTTAAGATTGGTGATTTATTCCATCTCATTTCCTTTGGCCACATAAAGGCGCCCGGGTAAAAGGCTAAATGCCCTGCAAACCTTTCTCCTTCAGGTGCTAGTTTTTCCGCTAACGGTTCCCATGCAGAATAGATAGCAGTACTTCCGCCGAGGCTCCATCCGGTTATAAAAACCTTTGAAGAGTCAATATCGGGGTGTTTGGATAAAATCTTCAAAGCATTAAAACAATCAGCAAGCACTGTTGCTAAAGTCACCTGCATTTGATCTTCAACAATTGAAAAAACTTGCCTAGCATCAAAACTACTTACTCTAAAAATGGCAAAACCATTATTTAAAAAATTCACCGCATGTTCATGATGATGACCCCTCCAGCCCAAACTTCCATGCATACAAATAACCAAAGGGTATTTTTCTTTTTTCTCTTCAGGGAAAATAAGCGTTCCATACATGTCTTGTTCTTCACACTCTTTGGAATTGAGAATATGAAAAAATTCAAATGGATTAGATGATTTATAAGCTATTACCCCTTCATCGCCAGTATTAAAATCATTCATAATTACAAGTTGCTAAGTCTGTTCTGATTTGCTTTTAAAGCGTTCGCCGCGTTCTTTGGCAAGTTTAAAGGCAGCTTGTGTTTCGGCCTCCACTTCATCGTGCTGCTTTTGGCGCAGTTCAGCGTATTCCTCGGTCCACCATCTTCTTGTGACCTGTGGAAAGGTGCCCATTCGATTCACGCTGGCGTTGGCCCCACGGTCGCGCCCAGATTCATAGCCCCCAGCTCCGACTGAGTCTGCTTCAGACTTACCGAAGGGAACTAAATCTCCTTCCATTTTGGGTAATAAAAAGTAAGGCATAGAAACTCGGGTTTCTCCTTCAGGAATCAGCGTAGTATTCACTCGATGCAGAGTTGCTGAATACCTTCCCTCGCTTAAGTGCATTAAAGTGCCGCCCGTATTAACTATCACGGATCCTGGAATCACTGGAACATCATAGCTACCTTCTGCAGTTCGACAGGTTACTGGGGCATTTATCCATTGCCCTTCTCCAGCAACCACTTGTAGTCCTGGTCGATCATTAATCAAAAGTGCTATAAATGGTGGCCCATCTATATGTGTGCCTACTTTGTTGCTCGAGAATTTTTTGTATTCTTTGTGTACGTTTGCTCGATCTTTTTCTGCAAAAGCCTCTAGACTGAAATTGTGATTAAGGCTAGCAGCCAAGTCTGGATTCTTGAAATCAAAATACTCACGAAATGCCGTGACATCTTCCCCCAAAGATTCGACAATCGCCTCGCCCAACTCATGCGTTAAACGATGGTAGCGGTCGTTCAAATCGTCAATCAAGGGACGAAAGCCTGGTAATGACTGATCATCTGGCCAAGTATTTGGTCCGCGAAAGAGTCTGTTTTGAATAGGTTGAGTTTTATCATCATAATCGCACAAGGGGTCTTGCTCGAACCCATACTGAAAAGCCTCTATAACCTGTCCATGACCACGATCGGCCGGGGTAGGTAGGCTATATCCACGAAAATACGGTGTATTAGAGATGTGTGCGGTCTTTTTTAAGTCCATGGGCGAATCAAAGAAAGCACGAACCTCACTAAAAGCATGCTGTTGAAAATCATCCGAAAGCCCAGGGGCGTTGGTTAGAACCATAAATCCATATTCTGACAATGCGTATGAAAGGTCTTTAAAGAATTGTTCAGGGTTTGACTCTCTGTCCAGCCAATCCACCTTGGGCAGCTCTAAACTCTCTGCCGTCTTATCTGTTGTTGTTTGCACGCGCTCTTTTCTCCCCTTAAATAATTCTACATCAAAGCAGTGTTATTGGCGTAAACTATATAAATGTAACCTTTACTTCCCACTAAATAAATGATAAGTTTACGTTACATATCAAATTATAAGGAACAATTATGGA
>CAJWKH010000076.1 GCA_913042085.1 uncultured Gammaproteobacteria bacterium
TCTTTTGTCATGGTTGGCCTGAAAGTTGGTACAGCTATAGGCATCAATTACCTGCTGTTGCAAAAGCAGGCTTTAAAGCTGTTGCTTATGATGTAAGGGGTTATGGTGAATCAGACAAACCTCATGAAATCGAAGCGTACACAATGAGAAACATGACCAATGATGTGATAGGAATCATTGACGCTCTCGGCTATGACACCGCTATTACAATTGGGCATGACTGGGGCGGACCAATAGCGCTTAATACGGCAGCATTAAATGAAGACAGAATTACTGCTACAGGGACTCTTTCTGTTCCTTTTACGGGCAGAGGACCTATGCCTACTTTAGATTTATGGAAGGAAATATATAAAGATCGTTTTTTCTACCAGCTTTATTTTCAAAAAGAAGGTATAGCAGAAGAAGAGTTTGAATCTGATTTATCTAAAGCTTTATTTATAACTTATACGAATAGCGATGGTAGAGGCATGCAGAAGAATTTTGAAAAAGGTCAAAGCGGTTTAGTTCCTGAAAAAACTAAAGATTCAGCTTTCTTAGAAGGAATGGAAGTATTTGAAGACTTCCCAGGTTGGTTTAGTAAAGAGGATTTAGAATACTTCGTTAGTCAATTTGAAATAAGCGGATTAAGAGGTCCTTTTAATAGATATAGAGCACAAAACATTGATTGGCATGAAATACCAGAGTTAGAAGGAAAAATATTAGAACAACCTGCCTTCTTTGTAACAGGCACTCTTGATCCAGTTAATTTCTTTGTTCCAAGCGACCAAACTTTAATAGATAGGATTGGACCAAACTACAAAGACTTATTATTCGCAGAAGAGCTAGAAGGTATAGGTCACTGGACCCAACAAGAAGCTCCCGAAGAAGTTAATAACTTTATTTTAAACTTCTTAAAGAAAGTATCTTAAATCATGATTTAGGCCCGAATCAATTATGAATAAAATAATAGCTTATTCTAAAGAAGAACAATCAGTTGCTGTTAATATCCTTTTATTGGCCTTTTCTGGTGATCCTTTCCAAAGATACTTAATGCCTGATCCTTCAATTTATTTTCGAAATTCAACTATATGGTTTAATAATGTGGCAAGCCAATCAATCTTGATAAAGGCACTATTAGGAACTGAAGATCGTTCTGGCGTTGCTCTTTGGTTCCCACCTAAACACGTTGTTCAATTTGAAGACATTGAAGGGACTTATAAGGATCTTCCGATTGCTTCCCAAAAAAGTATATTTCAGTACTTTGCGGAGTTTGAGAAGAATAAACCTAAGGATGCTTGGTATTTAGAATATTTAGGAGTTGATCCCAGAAGCCACTCTTTAGGACTAGGCTCCCTATTATTAAAAAGCTCTTTGGCGAAGATAGATGACCTTCATCAACCAGCTTATTTAGAATCCTCTAATCCTAGAAATATGTCTTTATATGAAAGGCATGGATTTAAGGCTGTAACAAAATTCCAGTTTGGAGATGGTCCCCTTATAAACACAATGTATAGAGAAGCTAGATAACCTTTAATCATTTATTGGCAGATTTAATCTCCCTACTGATGAATCTTAATTTGCTCTATTTAAGCCTGAGTCAATTATCCAGTGAATAAGTCTTCTGTGAGCCTTAGTAGGCTCATGAGAAGAAGATTTTTTCATTAGTTTCTCAATATCTCTTAGAGAGCTGTAAGCAGCTGCTGTAGCAAATTCATCATAATAATCTGCAGCTAAAATACCTATTAGCCTTCTAACGTAACTAGTTTGTAAATTTCTCCTAATTGAAGACACTTCAGAATTCATATCTTCTAAGAAGATTGCCTCAGTAAGGTCATCAATAACTTCATAGACACTGTAGTCATTACCATAAAGTTGTGTGTCAGTTATTCTTGAGAGTGTCCACGCACTTAAAATATGGTCTAAAACTTTATTTTGGATTCCGAGGATGATCTTATGCATTTGCGGATCTTCATGTTCACCTCTTAGATCAAACATTCTCCTTTCTAGCTGAACTTTAGATAGTAATGATGCGTTGATTGGGAAAGCTTCACTTGAGAATGCATGTTTTGATAAAACTGACATCGCTCTTCTTTGCTCTTCTGAAGGAGTAGGAGTATAAGGCTCTTTCCTGTTAGGGTCTTGTGGATTTGATCTTTCAACGTAAACCCCTCCAATATATCTAGAAACTACCTCTAGAGCTCTTTGATGTTCTCTAAGTATAATTTTATGAGCGTTTCTATACTCTTCCCAACTTTCAGCTTTATTAGCAAATTTATCAGGTAATTCTTTTTGAGCATGATTAACTAATTCAATCCTTTGAGCTGAGTATGTAATCGGGTCATTAGTAAGGTCATTGATCATTGCCCTAGGATCTATTCCGTAACCAGCAGACCTCATGTCCTCTGAGTCGTTAGCAAACATATGCTCAGGTTTATTTGATTCACTAAGAATACTTCTTCTTTCTTCCTCAGTTAAATTAGGCGTATAGCCAAATTTAATAGCCCACTTGTCGTAGGGACCTGGAACTACGTCGTAATAATCGCCTTGATCGTACCCTAATGGAGCAAGGTTTATTGCAGGGTATTCCATCACGGAAGATGTCACACCTATTTTGCTGGTTATCTCAGGTTTATGAACATCCTCGTTATTATGAAGAAAGCTACCTTTAAAATTATGGTTAAGTCCTAAAGTATGCCCAACCTCATGTAATGTTAGCCTGATAATGCTTTGTTCTATTATTTTAGGGTCATTAATATTTAAAGAATCAGCGAACATCATGCCTTCTTGGATCATGCTAGCTGAAAAGCATTCATTTCCTATTTGTGAACCGTTAAAGATACCGTCTACGTTAAGTCTATTGGTTAAGTAAACCCATTCCAGCATAATATCTGCTCCAATAATTTCACCTGTTCTAGGGTTGGTGAAGCTTGGTCCATATCCTCCAAAAGGGGGGTTCGGAGATGAAGTCCATCTCAGGACGTTATATCTTATATCCCCCGCATCCCAAGAAGCATCATCCGGCTGAACTTTAACTTGAATAGCATTCTTAAAGCCTGCTTCTTCAAAAGCAATATTCCAAGCCAAAACACCTTCTTTTATATAATCTCTCAGTTCTAGAGGCGTGGTATTTTCTATCCAAAAAACAATGGGTTTGATTGGTTCAGATAATTCTTTATCCTGGTCTTTCTTCTGAAGGTCCCATTTACCGATTAAATCCATGTAAGGAGTTACATCTTTTGAAGAAAGGTTAGTCACTCTGTCTGAGAAATAACCTATCGATTGATCTTCTATTCGTGGTTCAAAATTATTATCAGGCATTTCTATAAAACTGTACCTAACCTGAATACTTACATTCCTTGGATCAGCTACATCTTCTCCATCGTATTTATATGAAGGAGCGCTTTCAATAACATGCTCAACTTCAAAATCAGTATTTTTCTCATAGTTGTAAACATTTAAAACCCTTGATTTAGTTGGACTAACTTGACCCCAATTAAATCTAGAAGACTGAAAGTCACCTTCGGGCGTAATAGGCTTAATAATAGTTAAATCTTCTGAAAGCAGGAGGCTTGTAATGTTAACTAAAAATTCATCCTCACCTTCGTTTTTACCAGAAACAGGAAGGACTTTGAAAGTAGAGTCAGAGATATTAGTACCTTTAGATTTTGCTAAAGGAGTCCCTTCATCAAAAGCGAAACTTGTTAAGACCCTAATAAATCTTAAGTTCTCTGTGTCTTTTTCAATTTTAAAAACACCGTTGTCTAAATAACTCCCCTTATTTTTTCTTGCAGCAACTACACCATTTATTACATGAGAGAAGAAAATAAACTCTTTATCGAGTTGATCTTTTTTAATTTTTAGGTAGATGTCGTTTGTTTTAGGATCTCTAAAGCTATCAAAAAAACCATTAAGCTCCTCAAATTCCTCAACCATTTCTTCTATATAAATTTCTTTTTCCTCTTCCTTTTCTGCATCTAAAGATTCTTCTTCTGCAAAGAGGTATGGATTTAACAGGAGTGATAATATTAATAGGTTCTTGTTGGAAATTGCTTTTAATAAGTTCATATCGATAACATTCTAATTAATGTAGTTCCTCATAAATTCTTTATATAATAGAATTTAGGGTGCGATACTATATCAGATTGTGATTATTTATTAATGGGATTTCATTATGTATGACTTACTTATAAAGAATGGCCTTGTTTATGATGGAAAAGGCGGCGA
>CAJWKH010000077.1 GCA_913042085.1 uncultured Gammaproteobacteria bacterium
CGTTTTATCGCATGGTTAAAGTTTGGAATGCTAAATTGGATGAACATTTATCACATGATCCTGCAATTGTTTCTGCTTTGGGTCTATATCCTCAACCTGCTAAGAAAGGAAAAAGAGGTACTGCTTCAGAAGGTGGTTCTAAATGACCATCATGAATTATCAAAAATTAAAAATAACATTAGAAAAGGGAGGAAATCTAAATGAATAATGTAATTTCTAAAATAACCTTAGAAACCGTAACCAGGTTAAAAGGGTTTATCTCAATAGTCTCAGCCTTTTTGTTGGCTTTGAGCTTAGTAACTCCGGCTTACGCTGAAGATGTCTGGTTTGGAGGCAGATTGAAAGCAGGTACAGGGGCTTATATTGATAGGCTCGATGACTCTTCAGTGGGACGAGGTGCTCATGGACCTTCTCAATTTATATTAGAATTACAGGCTGAGTGGTCTCCTAATGACAATGTCACTGTTATCGGCGATGTATGGCTACGTGGAGATAAATTTTACGATTCAGATAATGGAGAATTTAGAGCACCAGCTTTAATGAACTTTACGTCTCCTCAAAGTGCTTTTCTAGATCGCTTTAGTATGTCAACTTCAAGTGATGGGACATATCAACTTCCCGATCCTTTTGGGGCTTCAGGAAAAGAAAATGAGCTTCTAGATGATTTTGATGATGAAATGCTGCGTGAGTTATCTATAAGGTTTACCAACGATGATGGTTCGGCTTCTGTAAAGATAGGTAAATTCCAAAGAGGGTGGGGACAGGCAGATGGTCTTAGGCTCTTAGATATTTTAAATGCACAAGATTTGCGTCAAAGAACTCTTTTAGCGGATACCGATGAAATTAGAATACCAGCTTGGACCGTAGCAATTAACGCAGACATATCAAATGATGTTTCACTGGAGGTTATTTATATACCAGAAGTTAGGCATTCAGAATTCGTTATTAACAATCCGACTCCAAATGACCAGTCTTCAGGAGGAGCTTTTGGATTCCCTTTTCCACGACTAATTGAAGGTCAAACTGGGTTTGGAATGCCTTTACTAGGTGCTCGCCTTAACGAAAAAGAAGTGGAAGACTGGGAAAATGAAGAAGTAGCAGTGCGTTTAAAATTTAACGCTTTTGGTGGAGAGGCTACGCTGAATGCTTTCCATGGCTATCAAGACTTACCAGTTGTCGTGCTTACAGGAGCCACTCTTCACATCGGTTCATTTATCAATGATCCGGCAGCTTCTGTTGCAAATGTACCACTTGACGTTCCAACGGTCATAGGTGCTATTCATGCACCAGGTCAATATGTTGATTTCTTGCAGTCTCTTGCAGGCGGAACGGCTGCACCAGGAGATTTTCCTCTAATTCCTTTTGGTTGTTTAGACATACTAAATCCTGCTGCTGGTGGGTTACCTTGTTCAGTTACCGCCGATTTTGATATGGATTTTACAGAACGCCAAAAAACTGTTGGCTTTTCGTTTACTCGAGATATGAGCGAGTGGAAGTTCGGACCTAAAAGTGTATCGCCAGTTCTTCGATTAGAGGTGGCTCATGAATTCGACAAAGCATTTAACCGTCAAGTTATTAATGATCCTTTTATACCAGGACTGTTAGCAAAAGGTACCCCGGCCTTAATTGGAACTAAGGCTGACATGGTCACCCATCGCGATCAGATTTCTACCCTAATTGGGTTTGATTATAATCTTTGGTTGTCTGGTTGGAAAAGTCAACGTAGTTCAATTTTCATAACTTCACAATTTTTTAACATTAAGACGAAGGATCACAAAAATTTAATGTTCCAAGCGCCATACGCTATGTTAGATGTCGAAGAAAACCAGCAATATTTTACACAAACCTATACATTCGGGCTGCGTAATGACAATGTGATCCTTGACGGTTTAGCGGTTTGGGATCTTAGTAACGATAGCTTCGCTTATCGTCAAAGATTTACCTTTTCAGCTTTGGGAAACAAATTAATTCCAAGAATTGAGGTAGGAATATTTGACGGTGACGAAGAAGAGGGGCTGCTCGCATTGTACAGACAATCTGACTATGTTGAGTTTTCGTTAACTTATCAATTTTAACTTAGGAGAATACAGATGAAAATTTATAAACTAAAAACAATGCTAACCACCCTAACCTTAGTATCTTTATGCTTAGTAGCATCAACCACACAGGCTAGTGATGAGTGGATTGATAATTGGAAATCTTTTGCTGCTGAAACTGGACTGCCCGAACATGCAGCATGGGTTGCCGCAATAGATAATGCAGAAGTGAGGGCACTTGCTAAAGATTGGGCAGATTTCCGTGGATATACAGCGTCATCTTTGTTAGCGAAAGAAACACTTCCCGCTGAATTGAAACCTGGTTTTATTATCACGAAAGAAAATATAGATTCATTGCCTTGGGTGAATGACTACCTGCCGCAGTATTGGATAGATCGATTAACTTCTGAATGGACGCCGATCAAAGGTATACGTATTGTTCCAACTACTCATTATTACATGCAACGAGCGCGATTGGATGCAACTAAGGCGCTTGAACCAGATCATTTTAGAATTAATGAAAAGGGGGAGCTCCGTGATAAGAATGGTGAACATGGTTTTATAAGCGAAGCTGGTCTACCATTTATTAACCCTCAAAATGGTGAAGAACTTAACTGGCTTTTTAATGCTCATGGTGTCGGCACTGATGATTTGTACTTTGATACGATAGATATGGCAGCGTGTAATAGCGAAAATAACCTCGAAAGAATTTATAAAGCGAATATTTTTTGGCGCCGAATGGCTGGACGTGTGAGCGCACCACCTTTAGGGAATGTTGAAGGCTTTGAAGGCATAACTGAAGCGGGGGCACTGTTAATCAAATCTCCGCGTGATGTTCGTGGTCTGGCGGGAGTAAGACTTAGGTTTGCTGATGCCGACAAAGACGATGATTTTAAGCTTTACATTCCTTCGCTTCGTCGTACGAGAGCGCTTACGGGAACAAATGGTCAAGATCCTATAGCTCCAGGGCTTGAACTCACTTGGGACGAATGGCGTTCAAATTGGTTCAAAACTGATAGACGTAAGTTTAAATACACTTTAATCAAGGAAGGTATCATTCTTGCAGGCCCAGAGGTTGGCAATGTTTATGACCCACTCAGAATTTCAGATGATGCTTGTAATTTATCAGGGATTGTCGACATGGAGTTGCGCCCAACTTGGCTTTATGAAATTACTGATCTTACAGAAACTTATCAATATTCTGTAAAACGAGTTCATGTAGATAAAGAGACATATTATGCACAATACTTGGAAATGGTTGATAGGAATGGAGATATATGGCGTATCTGGGATGATACACGTGACTGGGAACCAACAACCGGTAGATTTATGTGGAGGTCAGCAATAATTGCCAATGTTAGAGATGAGCGTGCAACTATTATTACGGTGGACTCTGCATGGGATAAGCTAGATACGATGACAAATTCTATTTTCAATATTGATCAGTTACGAGATCGTAGATAAAGTATTATTTTTCCCCGAGAAAGCCCGGTTTTTTTATCGGGCTTTTGATAAATTGAAGAACTTATTTCAGTAATTTTATACAAAATTAAATAAGGAAAAATTATGAGTATTGAAGAAAAAGTACAAAAAATTGTTTGTGAACAACTTGGTGTTTCTGCAGAAGAAGTAAAGTTAGAAGCTTCATTTATAGACGATCTAGGTGCAGATTCATTAGATACCGTGGAATTGGTTATGGCTTTTGAAGAAGAATTTGAAATAGAAATTCCAGACGAAGAAGCAGAAAATATCCAAACTGTAAAAAACGCTGTAGATTACATAAACAGCAATTCTTAAATTTCTAGCCTCAATAGGCTCAGATTATGTGCCCCACCTATATTAATTATAGGTAAGCAAAAGCAGTTTATTGATTTAAGGTACTGAGAACCAGATGAAACAAATGTCGATAGGTGGTTTAATAGGTTAATTATTAAAATTCTTTAGACCAACCATCTGTAAGGTTATAACTCAATGAGATTATCTGTCTTCGTAAAAACCTTCTTCCTTTTTTTATTTAGCTTTCATGTTTCGTCGAAGGTTATTATAGAAAATGCGACTTTAATTGATGCAGAGAGCCCAAAAAGAATAAATATGACTCTTGTTTTGCAGGAAG
>CAJWKH010000078.1 GCA_913042085.1 uncultured Gammaproteobacteria bacterium
GAAGTTTACATTTTTGTGAACACATTTAGTAGCCTTAAGGTTAATTAAAACTGAGTACCTATCTCGAATTGAAAATTTTCTGTCTCATCTAGAGGCCCTTGGTTAGTTGGAGAAGAAAGAGCTAAAGACATAGGGCCTAGTTGAGTAATCCAAGTAACTCCTACTCCATAAGAATATCTGAGCTCGCCTAAGTCCAACTCGCTACAATTGATATTGATCTGAGTATCTCCACAATCTTTGGAAAAAACATTACCTATATCTACAAAGAATGAACTTCTCATAGATCTTTGGTCCTCAACAAAAGGCAACGGAAATATAAAATCAAAACCGCCTTCAATTAGATAAGCACCTCCTATTGACCTATCATCGTTATAGTAGGCATAAGGATTAGCTATAGGATTTCCTTCCTCGTCTAAGATCTGGTTTCCTTCGTTATCAGTAAAATAAGGTGAAGGGATTGCTCTTGGACCAAGAGTATTTTGTTTAAAACCTCTTACAGAGCTTATTCCTCCTGAATAAAAATGTTCAAAAAACGGAGCTACCTCTGTGTCACCATACGCTTCTAGCACACCTATTTCGCCTCTAAAACCTAAGACGAACCTACCTCCCATAATAGGTTTAAAGTATTTATGCCTATAGGTAGCTTTTGTGTAAGTTAAAGAGCTTCCTGGTACAGCTATCTGTAAAGCAAAAGATTGGGACTGTCCTGCCGTGGGAAATAAACCTCTATTAAGCGTAACTTTAGACCAGAGAAATTGTGTTTTAAGGACTTCAAACTTAGTACCTTCAGATTGAGTAAAGGCAAGGATTTGAGAGGCTGGTGTAGCACCGGCATCAATACTTGTATTGTCGTAATTAAGATTAAGCCCTATTCTTTCAATATCGCTGATTGGAAATCCGAATTGTATACCGGCACCAAAAGAGTCAGAAGTGTAACTTGATATATTGAATTGGCCATAATCAGATTCTCTAAAATAAGCACTATAACCTCTACTGACTCCATCTATTGTGAAGTAAGGTTCTCCATAGTTAAAGGAATAACTCCTCTGCCAAGTACTATCATTAATGCCCACTCCTATGGCCTTACCTGTTCCAAAAGCATTATTTTCATTGTAGTTAAGCCCTAATACTAAACCATAAGCTCCATAGCCAAGACTGCCGCCAATAGAGCCTGAATACTCTTCTTCTACAGTAAATTCTACGTCGATAAGATCATTTGATCCTGGAACAGGTATCGTTTCAGACTCAACTTCTTTAAAATAACCTAACCTTTCAAGCCTAAGTTTAGAATTCTCGATTAAATTGTTTGAAGCCCAAGCTCCCTCCATCTGCCTCATCTCTCTTCTCAGAACAATATCATGAGTTCTTTTGTTTCCTTTAAAGATAATTCTTCTTACGTAAGTTCTTTGTTGTGGGTCCACATAAAAAGTTAAATCCACATCGCCGGTTTCTTTATTTACATCTGGCACTCCCCTTATTTCTGCAAAACTATATCCTTCATTACCTAATATATTTTTAAATAGTTCTTCGGTTTCAGTTATAAGATATTGGTTAAATATCTCTCCACTTTTTATTAAAACTAAGGAGTTGAGTAATTCCTCATCCACAGGCAGGTCACCTACTATCCTTACGTCATTAACTTTGTATGTGGTACCTTCATCTACATTTAGAGTTATAAATACTGAAGTCTTATCAGGAGTAACGCTAACTTGAGAGCTATCAAGCTTAAATTCCACATAACCTCTATTTTTATAATAAGACTCAAGAGTCTCTATATCACCCTTTAGCTTTTCTCTTGAATATCTATTGTCACTTGTAAAAAAGGAGAACCAACCGCCTGTCTTTAACTCAAAACCCTTCAGAATCTCTTCGTCTTCAAAAGACGAATTTCCCACTATATTTATATTTTTAATTTCAGCGACCTCTCCTTCATCTATCTCAATATCTAAAGAAACCCTATTTCTTGGTTCTGGTTCAGTTGAAACATCTACTTTTGCACCATACCTTCCTTGAGCAACATATTGTCTTTGGATTTCTAAAGCCAGGCTATTTACTATAGATCTTTTATAAACTTGGCCTTCAGACAAACCAGCGTCATCAAGACCTTTGAGAAGGTCTTCGGTTTTAAGCGCCTTATTCCCATCTAGCTCTATAGAAGCTATAGATGGCCTCTCAACAACGCTAATAATTAGTGTATTTCCTTCTCTTCCAATCTCTATATCGTCGAATTGACCTGTTTTAAATATTGTTTTGGCTGTATCTTGGAGTTCAAATGTATCGACCGTGTCACCTACAGCAATTGGCATTACGTTAAAGATGCTACCAGCAGAAACTCTTTGTAAACCACTTATCCTAATATCGCTCACAACCCATTCTTCTTCAGAAAAGACAGAAAAAGGAAATACAGCAATTAAAGCAAAAATTACTGAGTAATATTTCATTCTAATTTTTAACATTAAATTAGCCTTACTATGTCGTTAACAAATGCAAAGATCATTAAACTTGCAACCAATAAAACACCAATCCTTAAAGAGTGCACAAGAAAGTTATCTGAAATAGGCGATCCTTTAACCTTTTCTATCGCAATCATGAGTAATTGTCCCCCATCTAAGACAGGAATAGGGAATAAATTTATAAGACCTAGATTAATACTTAATATCGCAATCATAGATAAAAAAGATAACACTCCTGCTTTCGCAGCTGATCCGGCTAAGACCGAGATCTGAATGGGGCCTCCTATATTTTCTGCCGAAACAGAACCGCTTATCATCTTACCAATAGACATAATGATTAAATTTGTGAATTTATAAGTTTCTGTAAATCCAAACACAAAAGCATTAATTAAGTTTTCTTTTTTCTGGACAACTATCTCTTCAGGCCATTGACTTAAATCATTAGAAGCAAAAATTCCAATTCTCCCTTTATTTACATTATTTTGGTTAAAACTCTCAGTTTTAAATGAATATAAGAAAGTGTCATTACCTCTGAGTACACTTATTGAAATAGTTTCATTAGGAAGATTGCTAAGTACTTTTGATAGTTGAGACCAAGAGTTGATAGGATTGCTATTAACTGATTGAATTATATCTCCTGATTGCAAACCAACTCTGCTTGCAGGACCATCTTCTAACAGCCCACCAATAACAGGTGGCACTAATGGTTCTATTCCAAAAGATCGAGCAGGGTTGGTTTGATCAGAAGTTGATAACCAGTTTGTTATATCTACAGTGGAATAAGAAGTAAAGTTTGAGCCTTCTTTTATAAAACCAATGCCTACCGAACCTGTATCTCCAATTCTATTAGACAAGATCAAGTTTATTTCATTAAAAGTATCTAATCTGGTTTCATCTATGCTGACTATTTTATCCCTAAACCCTATATTAGCCTCTTCAGCTAAACTACCTTGACTTACTCCTCCTATATAGGAACCTAAGTGAGTAGTGCCTATTAAAGAAATTAAGAAATAGATAACTATAGCTAAAAGAAAATTAGCTGCCGGCCCTGCCGCAGTAACAGCCGCCCTTTCGTTCAAAGTAGCATCAAGATAAGATTTCTTGTTCAACAAATTTGAATCTTCTTGATCCTCTGGGATAACGTTTTCACCAAGCATTTGAACGTAACCTCCTAAAGGAAGGATTCCTAGAGAGTATTTACAGTCATTCTTACCTTGAAAAGAATATAACTCCTTGCCAAATCCAATTTTGAATTTCAATACATGAATATTGAAATATCTTGCAACCGAAAAGTGACCTAACTCATGAATACCAACAATTAAGCTTATAAGAGCTATAAAAGAAATTATAGTGATTAATAAATCCATTTCTAATTATTTATTATAGAAGTAGTCTCCATACGAGACTCTTTATCTGATTCAAATATATCCTGTAAAGATTGGACAGATTTTATTTCGATTCTATCCAAAACTTTAGAGATTATTTCATAAATTTGCATATAACTTATGCGACCATCTAAGAACGCCGACACACATTCTTCATTTGAAGCGTTTAAAATAGAAAAACTAGTTCCTCCAACAGCTAGAAGATCTGTTGCTAATTTTAAGCATGGGAATTTTTTTGTATCAGGTTCTTGAAAGTTTAAAGATTTTATTTCATGGAGATTTAATTGGTTTG
>CAJWKH010000079.1 GCA_913042085.1 uncultured Gammaproteobacteria bacterium
GGAGAGAGAGAATGTTCTATACAAAGAAGACACCAAAAGATTATCGAAGAATCGCCATCACCTAGAGTTAATCCTGAAATGCGTGAAGCCATGGGAGATGCTGCTATTAAATTAGCGAAAAAGCTGAAGTACGAATCTGCCGGAACGGTAGAATTTCTAGTTGACGATAAAACCGGAGACTTTTGGTTCCTGGAAGTAAACACAAGATTACAGGTCGAACACCCTGTAACCGAAGAAGTTACCGGAAAGGATTTAGTGTATGAACAGTTAAGAATAGCTAGAGGCGAAGAACTAGGCTATGAACAAGAAGATATATCGTGGGAAGGATCATCTATTGAAGCTAGATTGTACGCAGAAGATCCTGCTAATGAATTCTTACCAGCCACTGGAACTCTTATTGCTTATGAAGCTGACGAAGGTATAGATGCAAGATGGGACACAGGAATAGAACAAGGTTCTGTAATAGGAACAGATTTTGACCCTATGTTAGCTAAAGTTATAGCTAAAGGTAAAAATAGGACAGATGCTGCAAACAAGCTAGCTCTAGCCTTACAATCTCTACATATAGGAGGAGTTACGACTAATAGGGATTTTCTTGTGGCTTCACTAAGGTCAAAGCATTTCCATAAAGGCCAAACGACTTCTGACTTCATAGAAAAAGCTAAACCTCAAAGATCAGTTATTTTAAAAGGTCAGCAATTAGAGCAAGCTACTACTGCAGCAGCTTTATGGATACAAGGCGAAAACAGGAATAATGCTTCTTTGCTAAAAGAAGCTCCTTCTGGTTGGAGGAATTCCAGACTGCCAAGGCAAAAAATAAGCTTTGAATACTCTGATAAAGAAGTAAACGTTACTTACAAAGCAAATAGAGATGGGTCCTTTGATCTAAATGAGAATACTAAGGCAAATATTCTTAAATGGACTACTACAGGAATAGACCTAGAGGTGAATAAGACTAGATTCTTTTCTAAAGTAACCAGAAAAAATGATGATCTTGTTGTGCACGGTCCTTGGGGAGATGCTTTACTAAAAATTCTCCCTAGATTCACTTTACCTGGAGCGGAGTTACAAGCAGGTGGTCTTGTGGCGCCAATGCCGGGCAAAGTAATAGATTTAAAAGTGAAAGTAGGCAGTAAAGTTAAAAAAGGAGATACATTAGTTATCTTAGAAGCCATGAAAATGGAACATCAAGTCAAAGCAATAGAAGACGGAAAAGTCACTCAAGTTTTAATCAAAAAAGATGATCAGCTCGAGAATGGGGCTTTGCTCATGATAGTGGATTAACTTATTTAGGAGACACCATGAGGGCTAATAAAGAAAAAATAATCATAGGTAATTGCAGCGGATTTTATGGTGACAGACTATCAGCTGCGAAAGATATGGTTGAAGGAGGACCTATAGATGTTCTTACTGGTGACTACTTAGCAGAATTAACTATGACCATTCTTTATAACCAAAGAATGAAGAGAGGTGAAGATCAAGGTTACGTGGGGACTTTCCTTAAACAATTCAAAGACGTTGCAAAAAATTGTGAAGAAAAAAATATAAAGATTGTTACTAATGCGGGGGGCTTAAATCCCTCTTCCATGGCAACAAAAATAGAAGAGATTGTTCAAGAATTGAATTTGAATCTTAAAGTTGCTTATATTGATGGAGATGACCTAATCCCTCGATTCGAGGAATTAAAAGAAGCCAAAGAACCATTAAATAACATTGAAAAAGGAAATTCTTTACACGACTACGAAAAAACACCTTTAACGGCAAATGCATATTTTGGGGCTTGGGGTATAAAAGAAGCTTTAGACGCAGGAGCAGATGTTGTCGTCTGTCCTAGGGTTACTGATGCTGCGGTTGTAATTGGTCCAGCTGCTTGGAAATACAATTGGTCCAGAGATAATTTTGATGCCTTAGCCGGTGCTCTTGCTGCCGGACATATAATTGAATGTGGGGCCCAAGCTACTGGAGGAAATTACTCATTCTTTCAAGAAGTTCCTTCTTTCTTGAATATAGGTTACCCCATAGCAGAGATATTTGAAGATGGGAGTTTTACTATTACCAAACATCCTGGTACTGGAGGTTTAGTTTCTGTTGGGACTGTAACAGCTCAACTACTTTATGAGATAGGATCGCCCGCTTACGTAAATCCAGACGTCATTGGGCATTTTGATACTTTAAAAATAGAGCAAGAATCTGAAGATAGAGTTCATGTTAGTGGATGCAGAGGCTCAAGCGCTCCTAAAAGTCATAAAGTATGCGTAAATCTTGCAGGTGGATTTAGAAACGGTACGGAGATATTGCTGACGGGATTAGATATTGAAGAAAAAGCTAAATTGGTTACGGATCTTATCTTTAATAATGTTGGCGGTAGAGAACAATTTGATCAGGTTGATGTTCAATTGATAAGGACTGACCACCTTAATCCTAACTCCAATGAAGAAGCACAAGCTTCCTTGCGAATATCAGTTATGTCGCAAAACCCAGATCTTGTCGGAAGACTTTTTAGTGCGAAAATTGTTGAATTAGGATTAGCAAGCATACCTGGTTATACAGGAAGGTCGGGAATTGCTTCAGGACCCTACATACAATATTGGCCAGCTCTAATAGATAGTAAATTTATTACGGAGAAAGTGCATATCGATGGTAAAACTATTGATGTTCAACCCACAAGCCAAATGGATTATGAAGAAATTTACTATCAAAAGGAACCTTACGAAAATAAACTTCCTGAAATAAAAAACTATCAATCGACTCAATTTGGAAAATTGTACGGAACAAGATCAGGAGATAAAGGGGGTTGTGCAAACCTAGGGGTTTGGGCTAAAACTAAAGAATCGTATTCATATTTATATGATTTCCTGACGATAGAAAAACTTAAAGAGCTTCTTCCTGATCTAAAAGATTTTGAGATAGACAGGCATGAATTGCCAAATATACTTTCATTAAATTTTTACGTTCATGATATTTTGCAAGATGGTGTTTCATCTTCAACAAGATTGGATGGTCAGGCAAAATCTTTAGGGGAATACCTTAGAGCCAAAGAAGTAGATATACCAGATTTCTTAATTAACTAAATAAAATTATGACTGAAAAATTATCACTAGAAGGCTTGGACTTTCAGGCTACTAAAATTAATGTTGAAGAAAATGTTCTGACTATTACATTAAATAGACCTGAAAAAAAGAATGCTCTTAATAACGTAATGATGAATGAAATTTGTTACGCCCTGGCCTACGCAAAACAAGAAAGAAGTATTCGAGTTGTGGTTATAGCGGCTGAAGGTGATGTTTTTTGTGCTGGAGCTGATTTAAGAAGAGAAAAAGCTGAGTCTAATGTACCTAAAATTGAAGGATCAGATGATATCAGTTTATTAATTAGGCACCTTTACAAACCGGTTATTTGTAAGATTCAAGGTTCTGTTCATGCTGGTGCCCTTTTGATGGTTACTAATTGCACTCATGCGATAGCAACTGATAAGGCAAAATTTTCTGCACCTGAGATCTTAAGAGGAGTTTGGCCACATATGGTTATGGCAGGATTATTTAGAGTAATGCCTAAAAGAGCCGGGCTTGATTTCTGCATGCGAGGACAAGCAATTAATGCGAAAAAAGCAGAAGAATGGGGTCTTATCAATGAATCGGTGCCTGAGAATAAACTTGATGAAGTAGTAGCTGATTTAGCATCTGACCTCGCTAACTTAGCACCTGGCACTATGCAATTCGGTCTAGAAGCTTACGTAAATCAAGACGCTATGGATTTTGATGAAGCTTTACCCTATCTAGGGAAAAAGAGCGCCGAAACCTTTGCTGGTCCAGATGCTCAAGAAGGCATAACAGCCTTTCTCGAAAAAAGAGATCCGAAATGGGATTAATTATTCCTAGCAGCTAAATAAATAGATACAAGAACAATCAAACCTCCAACAGCCTGAATTGGCAAGATCGATTCACTAAGCAATAACCAACCATAAAGTGCAGCAGCTAAAGGCTGTATCAGAAGAACCAATGAAGATAAATGCGCAGAAATTTTTGAAATCCCATATGTAATCATGCCTTGAGCTATGGTTTGGCATA
>CAJWKH010000080.1 GCA_913042085.1 uncultured Gammaproteobacteria bacterium
CCTTGCCCTATAGAAGTTAAAGAGCAAATGATAGATTGGTGGGGGCCTATACTTTTTGAATATTACGCTGGAACAGAGTTCAATGGCATGACATTTATAAACTCCGAAGAATGGTTAAGTCACAAAGGTTCGGTTGGGAAATCCCTTTTTGGAGCGCTTGAAATTCTTGATGAGGACGGAGAGCAGTTACCTCCAGGAGAAACTGGTGGCGTTTACTTTGGAGGAGAAACAGCAACTACTTTTAAATATCATAATGATGAAGAGAAAACCAATGATGCTATGACCAAACAAGGTTTTAGCACTTTAGGAGATGTGGGTTATCTGGATGAAGAAGGGTATTTGTATTTAACTGATCGTAAGTCTTTCATGATTATTTCCGGAGGGGTAAATATTTATCCTAAAGAAACTGAAGACGCACTGGTTATGCATCCGAAGGTAGCTGACGTTGCAGTTTTTGGGGTACCAAATGCTGAAATGGGTGAAGAGGTTAAAGCTGTTGTACAACCTGAGGATATGTCTGAAGCCGGTCCTGATTTAGAGGCCGAACTAATGGCTTATTGCAAAGAAAAAATCTCTTCCGTTAAATGCCCTAAGTCTATCGACTTTGAAAATGAATTGCCTAGACACCCAACTGGTAAACTTTATAAGCGTCTTTTAAAAGATAAATACTGGCCTTAAGTGAACGTTCAAAGAGCACTTGTTGTTGGTTCAACTGGTCTAGTTGGAGGGGAAGTTGTAAATCTATTAGCCTCCAAGGAGATTCCTGTAAGATCTCTTTGCAGGAGCGACATAAGTTCTCCTAACCCTTTCGTCGAAAATATTAAAGTTAATTTTGACCGCCTAGATGAATACAAAGAAAATTTTAAAGAGGTTGATGATGTTTATATATGTCTTGGGACAACCATCTCAAAAGCGGGATCCAAAGAAGCCTTTGAGAAAGTAGATATAGAATTTTGTTTTGAAACAGCAAAACTTGCGCTCGAAGCAGGCGCAAAAAATCTTTCCTTGATTACTTCAATTGGGGCTGATCCTGATTCTTCTAACTTCTACTTAAGAACCAAAGGAATTATTGAAGATAAAATTTCACAATTAGATTTTCAATCTCTATCTATTCACAGGCCGGGCTTTTTAATAGGCGCAAGAAAAGAAATGAGACTAGCTGAATGGATAGGCCAAAAAATACACCCTGCAATTAATTTATTTCTATTAGGTAATTTATCTAAATTCAGATCCATAAAAGTTGAAATATTGGCCAAAGCAATGATTAATTGCTCCGGTTTAGAAGCAGGTACTAAACATTATTACTATGATGATTTTGTTGAAAAGGGAGGAGGTTGAACTAACCTGCTTTTTTAAACTTTAAATCTGAATCTTCTATACTTTTAAATCTGACTTGAAAAAGATCTTTTAGATAATTTTGAGTGTTTATCCAAGGATCTTTTGAACCTTGTTTGGGTAACGTGTGAGCAACCCTTTGTATGTAACCAGAAGTTAAATCCAGAAAATCGCTATCGGCAGCTACGTCTTCACCAGCTTCGGGACAAAAATAATCCATGCCTTTTTTATCTAGAAGATTTATGAGCTTGCAAGCATATTCACTGGTTAGGTCAGCTCCCAATGTCCAGGAAGCCGTCGTGTATCCAAATGTCGCCACAAGATTAGGTACATCACTAAACATCATGGTTTTGTATTGTATTTTTTCTGAAATATCTAAAGTTTGATTATCAATCTTTATATCAATTCCATTTAAGAGCCTCATGTTCAGACCTGTAGCGGTAATAATTATGTCTGCTTCAAGTTCTTTACCTGAATCAAGCATGATTCCTTTGGTTGTGAATTCATTTATGGTATCAGTAACCACTGAAGCCTTACCAGAGTTGATAGCTTCAAACATGTCACCATTCGGTACTAAACACATACGTTGATCCCAAGGCATATATTTAGGCGTGAAGTGTTTATCGATATCGTAATCAGGGCCTAAAAGATCTTTAACGCCATTAATTAACATCTCTTTATATTTAAGTGGTTTTTTCTTAACTTGCGACACAAAGAAGCGACCCAAAAGAATATTCTTCCATCTAACCAGGAAGTAGCCAATTTTATCTGTAGTAAATCTTTTAAGAAATTCATCTAATCCACTTTGGTCTGGTGCAGACATGTAGTAAGTAGGTGATCTTTGTAACATGGTGATGTGTGATACTTTCTCTGCCATTGATGGAATTATAGTTACAGCCGTGGCACCACTTCCTATCACAACTACTTTCTTATCAGAATAATCTAGATCTTCAGGCCATTTTTGAGGGTGAATAATTTGACCTTCAAAGTTATTTCTACCTTTAAATTCTGGAGTATACCCTTCGTCGTAGTTGTAATATCCTCCACATAAATAAAGTATATTGCAGCTCATAACCTCAACAGAATTAGTGGCCTGGTCTTCAACTTCAAGACTCCAAAGAGCTTCACTAGTATTCCAAGAGGCACTTATTACTTTCTTTTGGAATTGAATTTTATCTTCAAGGTTATTTTCTTCTACCGCTTCTTTTAGGTATTGAATAATTGAAGGGCCATCAGCTATCGTCTTAGGGTCCGTCCAAGGCTTAAATCTAAAGCCCATGGTGTGCATATCAGAATCAGATCTTATACCTGGGTATTTAAAAAGATCCCAAGTACCCCCTATATTCTCTCTTCCTTCAAGGATGGTGAATGTTTTTTGAGGGCAAGTTTTTTGTAGATTGTAAGCAGCACCAATTCCTGAAATGCCTGCTCCTACTACAACAACATCTTTGTGATTTATTTCCATATTTATTTTATTTTATTTTATTCAGATAATTCTATCACTAAGAGTTTTCACAGGCTTCTACCGTTTGTAGAATTAACGTGTTTATTGTCATAGGACCGACTCCTCCAGGAACAGGAGTGTAGGCTAAACTTCTATCTATGACTTGATCCAATTCAATATCACCACATTTTTCAGGGTGATAACCGGCATCTATTACAACAGCATTATCTTTGATCCAGCCTCCTTGAATAAATTTAGGAATCCCTACAGCTCCTACTACTATATCTGCAGAAGATACTTGCTCTTTAAGATCTTTTGTTCTTGAGTGACATATTGTGACAGTTGCGTTTTCATTCAATAACATCATTGCCATAGGTTTTCCTAAAATAGGACTTCTACCTATAACAACTGCATGCTTTCCTTCTATCTCAATTTGGTAGTGATCAAGTAATCTCATGATGCCTTGAGGAGTGCAAGACCCGAAAGCCTCTTCTCCCATAGACATTCTTCCAAAACCTAGCGAGGTAACGCCATCTACATCTTTCTTATCATCTATTGCATCAAAGCAAATTCTTTCATCAATTTGCTCTGGAACTGGGTGTTGAAGAAGAATACCGTGAACTTCTTTATTTAAGTTTAGTTTACTAATCTCACTTAATAGCTCTTCAGTTGAAGTAGAAGAGGGAAGTTCAACCTTTATAGATTTCATGCCAATTCTTTCACAAGCGTTGCCTTTCATTTTGACATAAGTTGCTGAAGCAGGATCGTCACCTACCAATATAGTCGCTAGTATTGGCACAAATCCCTTTTTTTCTTTTAGGACCTCGACCCTTTCTTTTAATTTCTCTTCTGTTTCAAAAGCTACTTTACTTCCATCTAATAGAATACTCATAAAGTATATTTTCTCATGCGCTTAATGAATAAGAAAACCTTTTTGTTTTAAAAAAAGATAGAAATAAAAAATTAGTGATAAGTTTTCTAATATGCCTTATATTGAGTTAAGAAATATTGCATTTGTGCAATAGTTTTAATTATTAATAAAAAATGGGGAAAATTATGAAAATTAAGTATCTAGCCTATCTAGCCTTGATACCTTTTCTTTCTTTCAGTGCAGCTGTTTTTTCGGAAGATGATGAAGAAGCAGATGAGGTAGTTGTAACGGGTAGTTATATTAAAACTAATCGTGAAGAAATAGACATACCTGTTGATGTATTTGATAGAGGAGAATACGGTGCAGCCGGAGCTCCTAACATGAGGGAAG
>CAJWKH010000081.1 GCA_913042085.1 uncultured Gammaproteobacteria bacterium
AACTAATTCTGGGATAAATAATTTTTGACATAAATACACCTAACTCCTTTTATTTTCGACATAGTAACCTTTTAATAATAAAAAGTTAAAATATAGATTTACACCTAAATAATAAGGTTTCATTAGTGTGTAGTAATCTGTGTAGTAAGGTTTTTAAGAGCCTATAAAATCAATAGGTTACAAAAAAGTGTGTAGCTAGTGTGTAGTTGAATAATCTTTACTCTATAAGGGTTTCAGAAGAAAAAACTACTCCCACCAATTCTTTGACTGGGAATACTCTAAAGGCTCAGTCAGTTGTTCAGGAAAGGTCATTGGGTATCCATTTGCAAGTAATTTAGCTTTCTCCCAGCTTTAAAAGCAATAAGACCATCTGGTCTAATCAAAATTGCTTTTTCTTGATTAATCTCAAGAGTTCCAAAAATGATTGTTGATATCTGCTATGAAGATTTACATCAATGCTAAGATAAATATTCAAGTGGGGTAAAATGAGAAATAAAAAAGATATTTCACTTGAAGACAAATATTTAAGGAGGTCTGAAAGTGTCTTCATTAGCGGAGTTCAATCTCTGGTAAGGCTTCCTCTGATTCAAAAAGAAAGAGACCAAGAAAGAAATCTAAATACAGCTGGTTTTATTTCTGGTTATCAAGGCTCTCCTCTCGGATCTTACGATCTTGAACTTTTTAGAGCCGGAAAATACCTCAAAGATCATGAAATTATTCATAGGCCTGGAATTAACGAAGAGTTAGCAGCTACTTCCGTATGGGGAAGCCAACAGATTGATTACAGAAATAGAGGAACTAAAGATGGAATCTATGGAATCTGGTATGGAAAAGGACCGGGTTTAGATAGATCTATGGATGCTATAAAACATGCAAATGCAGCTGGAACTTCTAAATATGGTGGAGTATTGGCTGTTGTTGGTGATGATCATGGAGCAAAGTCCTCGACTATCCCTCATCAATCAGATCATGATCTTATAAGTGCTTTCGTACCTTATCTATACCCTTCAGGAATTGATGACATTATTTCATATGGACTTCTTGGATTTGAAATGAGTAGGTATAGTGGCTGTTGGATAGGTATGAAAATTGTTACCGAAGTTGCTGATTCAGCTAAAACTTATGAAATTAACAATGAGAAAAAGGCAATTTATATCCCTAGTCAGGATGACTTGAATGAATATCGTGAAATTAATAGAAACATATCCTTTTACGATAGTCCTAGAGATCTAGATTTTAAATTACAAAGATCTAAAGGGTTAGCAGCTCAAGTTTTTGGGTTTAAGAACAATATAGATGAAGTTAAATGGCCGAACTTAAATTCGAAAATTGGTCTCATTACCTCTGGTAAATCCTACAATGATGTCAGAGAAGCCTTACGATGGTTGGACATTGATAAAGAAAAGGCAAAGGGAATGGGCATATGCCTCTTCAAAATAGGAATGCCCTGGCCTCTAGAGCCAAATGGAATAAGGTCTTTTTGCGAAGGACTTGATCAAGTATTAGTCATTGAAGAGAAAAGAGAACTGATTGAACATCAAATTAAATGGCAGCTTTATAATTGGAAAGAAAACGTAAGACCAGTCGTAACAGGTAAATATGATGAAAACGGAAATTTTCAACTGCCGCCTGAGAATGATTTACCTTTAACAACTATTGTGGAAGTGGTTGCTAAACATTTGTATGCAGCCACCAAAGATAATGAGCTTCTGGAGAGATTAGAATGGTTTAAGAAAAGGGCATCGAAAGAACAGCTTAATGACGCTCCTTTAGATAGAAAGATTTTTTTCTGTTCAGGCTGTCCTCACAATCTCTCAACGAAAGTACCCGAATCATCAACGGGACTTGCCGGCATAGGGTGTCATTACATGGTAGTTAATATGGACCGAAACACTGAACTTTTTACACAAATGGGTGGAGAAGGAACGCCTTGGATTGGCCAATCTCCCTTTTCCAAAGACAAACATGTATTTGCAAATTTGGGAGACGGCACTTATAAACATTCTGGTTCACTTGCCATCAGGGCATGTGTTGATGCAAACGTAAACATTACATTTAAAATCTTATATAACGATGCTGTTGCCATGACAGGAGGTCAATCTATAGGCACTAATTTTCATCCAGTAGATATTGCTAAACAGGTGCTAGCTGAAGGAGTAAATAAAGTTGTAATACTTACAGAAAGAATGGAGGATTACAAAAAAGTTTCTACACCGAAAGTTGATATTTTTCATAGAGATCATCTTCAAAATATCCAGAAAGAATTAAGAGAGACTCTTGGAGTAACTATTCTTATTTATGATCAGGGCTGTGCTGCTCAAAAAAGAAGAAAAAGAAAGAGAGGGTTGCTTGATGATCCTCAGAGAAAAATCTTAATTAACCCTGATGTATGTGAAGGATGTGGGGATTGTTCTTTCCAATCTAATTGCGTTTCAATTGAACCATTAGACACTTCACTTGGGAGAAAAAGGACAATTAATCAATCTAACTGTAATAAAGACTTTAGTTGTCTTAAAGGTTTTTGTCCCTCTTTCATTTCGGTTGATAAAGAATCAGTTAAAACTCTTTCCATAGATAACTGGGAATTTGATATTCCGAGTCCTGTGTATAAATTTGAAGAAGATATAACAAATATCATTCTCACTGGTGTAGGCGGAACTGGGGTATTAACAATATCTGCCATTCTAGGAACAGCCGCACATATTGAAAATAAAAAATCAACTACAATGGATATGACCGGTTTAGCTCAAAAAGGAGGAGCTGTTTGGGCGTATATAAAAATATATGATCAGCAAAAAAAACCTTACAGTCATAAAATTTCTCCAGGTATGTCTGATCTATTGCTTGGTTGTGATCAGGTGGTTGCTACACGAAAGGAAATTCAAGAGATCATTTCTCAAGAGAGAACGTATGCCGTCTTAAATAACAATACCTTGCCTATCTCTGATTTTGTAACTCAAGGTGATATAGATCTCAAGGAAATCGAAATAGAAAATTTTATTAGAAACTCTACAAAAGAAATTACAGCAAATTTTAATGCATCTGATATCTCTGTTTCTTTGTTTGGGTCCAGTATTAACACAAACATGATAATGTTAGGAGCAAGTTATCAATGTGGACTTGTGCCCCTAGAGGCTAAATCTATTCATTCAGCAATCGCATTAAATGAAAGTGGGGCTGAAAATAATTTAAGAGCATTTGAGATAGGAAGGTTATTCATACATGATCCTGACAATCCAATCTTTCTAAAGATAAAAAAGGATAAGCCAATCGGCATAACTTTAAAAGAACTTGAGAACAGACTTGAAAACTATTCTCGAGGTTATTTTGAAGACTATAAAGACTTAAAAGAAAAAATATTAAATATGGGAGCTGGCAAAAATCATGAAAAAATCCTAAAAGAACATTTAAGGGTATGTTTGATTAAAGATGAATATGAGGTGGCTAGACTTCACCTTGAAAACACCGAAAATTTAATTAATGATAATTTTTCAAAGTGGTCAAACCTAAAGTTCTATCTTGCTCCTCCTATCTTTTCCTTTTTAAAAGATAAAAAAACAAATAGGCCTATGAAAATTGCTATACCTGCATACATAGCTTTGCCTATATTTCACTTACTGCGTAAATTTACTTTTTTGAGAGGGACTTTTTGGGATCCTTTTCATCGCACTAAAGACAGAAAAGTTGATCTTGAGCATAAAAGAATCTTGGAAAGGAAGCTAAATGAATATTGTGAAAAAAAATCTCTCTCTAATATCCTAAATATTATTGAGAAGTCAAAAAAGGTTAAAGGGTTTGGAGAAGTGAAAAGAAATAATTTTTTGATTTTTAAAAGCCTTTACTCAGACTCAGTAATTCAAACAAATAAATTAAATTCTTAATACGAAATAGGTATCAATTCTTTTCTGTTTCTGTAGCTTTAACAAAGTTCTTTTTCTTAATTTTTAGGTTTCGTCTATCTTAATCTTAAATCGGCTTAGTAGGCTCAAAACTTCTGGCGAGTTAAATACTGCTCCTTCAATAG
>CAJWKH010000082.1 GCA_913042085.1 uncultured Gammaproteobacteria bacterium
GTGAAGAATTTAAGAGAATCTTAGAAACGAAATTCAATATCAATCTAGATGAGGCAAAAGTAGTTACTACTTTAAGAGGCTTCTCTCGTAAAAAGGATGGAAAGATTCATACAGACTCTAAAACAAAGATTTTAACCGTTCTTTTATACTTAAACTTAAATTGGTCAGAGAATAGAGGAAATCTTAGATTATTAAAAGGAAACAATAATTTAGAAGAATATATTAAGGAAATACCTTGTACTTTTGGTAGTTTAGTCTCCTTCAAAGTGACCGATGAATGCTGGCATGGGTTTAAGCCCTATAAAGGTAATAGACTCTCTATTCAACTCAACTACATTTATCCAGAAGCTTTAAGCTCTCATAACTTAAGACATAAATTAAGCTCTTCTTTAAAATCTATTTTTAAAAAGAAAACATAGGAAATAGTTCTGAAAGTACTGATTATTAAACTTACATCGATGGGTGACCTTATGCATGCCCTGCCCGCTCTTACAGAAGCTAACAGTCATATAGAAGGCATCAGTTTTGATTGGGTTGTTGACACAAGCTTCTCTTCTGTTCCTTCTTGGCATCCTCTAGTAAATAAAATCATAACAACTGACCATAGAAATTGGAAAAAACACTTATTTTCGAAAGATTCTAGAAAATCCCTTAAAGAAGTTATTAGTCAAATCAATGAAGGAGACTACGATTTGGTTGTGGATATGCAAAATAACCTTAAGAGCGCTTTTATCTCGTACTTATGTAAGCATGATGTTGTAGGAATGGATTCTAAAAGTGCGCGAGAATACCCTGCCCACTTCGCTTATACCAAAAAAATTAATGTTGATAAAAAGCTACATGCCATTGAAAGGCAAAAAAAACTTCTTGGAGACGCCCTTGGTTATGATTATAAAGAGGGCAATGTTGACTACGGTGCTTCATTTAAAAGTTTTATTAAGCCAAGAATAAAACTTCCTGATGACTATTGTGTTCTGGTTCAGAACGCTAGTTGGGTTACAAAGCAATGGTCAATTGAAAATTGGCAAAATTTAATTCAGCACCTAGAAGATAAAGGTATTAATATGTTGCTCCCGTCTGGGAATTTAGATGAACTTGAAAGGGTAAAAGAAATTTGTTCTGTATCTGAAAAGGCACAAGCAATAGATCTTATGTCTCTAAATGAAATAGCTTATATTGTTAGGAATGCTAACTTTTGTATTTGTTCAGATACTGGTTTAGCTCACTTATCTGCCTTAACCGGAACTCCTTCTATAACTCTTTACGGCCCCACAAAGACTTCTTTGATAGGGACAACTGGAATAAATCAAACTCACTTAATCGGCGATAAAGAAGACATAAACCAAATACTGGTGTCAGACGTTATTAATGAGTTTAATAAACGTTACGCTTAATTACCAAACGTATTTATCTTTCTTTAAAAATTCTAAAACCTCTTCATATTTTGAACTCATCTTAAGAACAGCTTCTATTTGTTTTATCCTAACTTCCCAAGTTGCTCTCATGTGTTTCTCTAAATCTTTTGAAGGGTGATACTCTCTAACCCTCTTATCTCGTCCTTGTTTTACATAAAAGAAGTCTTTGTCTAAAAGTAATTTAATATACCTTTCGATAGACTTGTCACTTAGGTTTGTTTGGCTTTTTAAATCAGATGCAACAAAAAAACCTTTTTTTCTAAAAGCGATTTCTGATATTACAAACAGAACCGTGTATCTTTGATCAAATAAATATATTTCTGGTATGCCTAATTTTGTAACATTCTCATTTAACAGTATCCTGGATTCAGCTACTTCTCTAACATGCTCCAAGTAGTCGTCATATATTTTCTTCATTTATCGATATAGGTAGAGGTAATAAAATAGCTGTAAATTTTAACTTAAATTGTATAATTTTTGAACAATAATCATTCTTATGTAGTCCTACATTCTCATTAAGATTTCTTTATCTTTATTCTGATAAAATCTATTAAAAGAGGTAAATATGAAAAGCAATAAGCTTAGTTCTTCAAACGTAACTAGCATTCTTAATGAAATAATGAAATATGAGTTAGCGGGTGTGGTGAGATACACTCATTACTCTCTTATGGTCGTTGGTCCCCATCGACTGCCTATTGTTCAATTTCTAAAAGATCAAGCGAACGAATCTCTACTTCATGCCCAACAAGCAGGAGAGTTATTAACAGGACTTGAAGGTCATCCCAGCCAAAAAATAGGTGAGATTGTTGAGACAAATAACCATTCAATTCAAGACATTCTTCAAGAAAGTTTAGCTCACGAAATGCATGCGCTAGGCCTTTATAAAGAGTTATTGCAAGAAGTGGAAGGATCGTCCATTTATTTAGAAGAATACGCAAGAACTTTAATTGGCCAAGAAGAGCAGCATCAGTTAGAACTGAAAAAGATGTTAAAAGATTTCAGCTAGAAAGTTTATCCCTTACACCTGCCAGTAATATCTTCGCCGCCACACATTAAAGCCAATAAGCTCTGAAAAAAGGTTTTAAGCCACTCCCCAGGCGGAACATTGTAGAAAAAAAAGAATGCTAACAGTGCTAATGCCCATACTGATGGGTGGTCACGAAGAAAAATAAAGAAGTTTTTCATTAGTTAGAAGTGGCGGATAGTGAGGGATTCGAACCCCCGAAGGGTTTGACCCCTTGCCGGTTTTCAAGACCGGTGCATTCAACCAGACTCTGCCAACTATCCTTCTTAAGTCTTAATTTTGAGCATTGTACTATAAAGGCTTACTGATTTTTAAATAGATTACTTTCTAGAGAATTTAGGTTCTCTTCTCTCTAGAGAAGAGGCTATTCCTTCTTTAAAATCTTCTGTTTTTTGTAATCGAATTTGTTCAGATAACTCCCAAGCTACAACTTTCTCTACTAGATCTGCAAGATCTCCTTTTACGGTAGATCTAATAGATTCTACTGCCATAGGAGCTGAACTAGCTATTTCCGAAGCAAACTTTATTGATTCTTCAAGTAGAGATTCTTTTGTGGTAATTTTATCTACCAATCCCATTTCAAAAGCCTCTTCTCCTTTAACTCTTCTGGCTGTATAAAGCATGTCAGCTGAATGTTGAATGCCTACAACTCTAGGTAAAGTTACTGAGCTACCAAACCCTTGATGAAAACCGAGTTTGGCAAAATTTGCACTGAATTTAGCTTCGGGGCAAGCTATTCTAAAATCAGCAGACAAGGCTAGACCTAACCCTCCTCCAACAGCTGCACCCTGTACAACAGCAATTACAGGTTTATTGGTTTTAAATAATCTTACTGCTTGATCATAAAGTTTTGAATAAGGATGTGACTTGTCATGCATGTCTTTGTCTTCATCAAAATTTGCACCTGCGCAAAAGTTCTTACCTTCAGAACATAATAGAATCACCCTGCATTCGTCAATACTGTCTAATTCTTCATATACATCTGCTATTTGTTGGATTAAAAAAGAATCAAAGAAGTTATTTGGCGGTCTTTGAATAGTTAATTTTGCAATGTAATCCTTAACTTCGACGGAAATGTCATCATACTCTTTCATTATTAACTCCCTACGCTTGAAAATAATGACAATAAATCAGCTTTACTGCCATTCACTTTTATAGAACCAGTGACTAAAGAAATCGGTAAACTTTTTAAACCTGTAAGAACAGCCTTCATATCCTCTTCTGTGGCTATGACCTGTACGCTTGAACCCGCCACTTCAAAGGGTTGTATTTCTAGAACTCCTTTACGTAGGAATAATGAGAATTTCTTTCCAGAATCGGTGAAGCTAAATATAAGGTGTATATTCTTATCAATTGATTTTTCAGGCACGACACTTACTTTTAAACTTTCTAGCATAGCTTCGATGGGGTATTTTTTAACTACTTCTAATGTAGGAGCTAATAGGTCATTAGGCTGATAATTATCATCTAATAAAGCTGCACTACTTAAATAGTAATATCTAGAATTTGGGTTACTTTCTCTCTCCCCTAAAGCTTTTAAGCAAGACATTCTCAAAACAGT
>CAJWKH010000083.1 GCA_913042085.1 uncultured Gammaproteobacteria bacterium
CAACATTTTTATTGATGCGCACCATGATGATTATTCGTTGGATTGAGGATAGACCAGAAGCTGGTTATGAATCTTTCATTCCTGTTTTAATTAAAGCTTCTATAGATCAAGCTAAGGATTTAGAATTGCTTAATTAAATTTATAAACGCTATTTGTAAAGGTAAAAGAAATGAGTCTTAAAACTGAAGAACCAATCCAGGAAATAGGAAAAAAATCCCAAGCTGTTAGAACTAAACTTATTGAAAGAACTTCAAAATGCGAAGAAGTAGCTCGTCGCGGACAAGCTGCGTTAGCCCAAGAAGTTGTTCAAACTGTTGATCTTCCACATCCAATTTACATTGACTCAGCTGAAGGACCTTACCTGACCGACTTAGATGGAAATCGTTATATTGATCTTACGGGAGGTTTCGGTCCAAATGTATTGGGCAATAAGCCCGAGCCAGTTGAAGCCGCGATTGGTCCGCAAATTGAAAAAGGATGGCATTATGGAATTCCAAATGGGCATCAAGCGCGACTAGCTGAGCTAATTAAAGAATCTTCAGTCGCGGTAGACGAGGTAATGTTTTGTAATTCTGGTAGTGAAGCAACTATGTTTGCATTCCGTGCAGCTCGAGCTGTGACTGGTAAAAGGAAGGTAGCTTTGTTTGATGGTTGTTACCATGGTGTTCATGATTACGCTCTGATGAGGGTTGATTTAAAGAGCGATCGTTCAAATCCAATTAACACAACACTTGGAGCAGGAATTCCTGAAGAGATTTCCAATGATCTAATGATGATGCTTCCCTATAGAGATACAAATGCTTATGAATTGATTCGTAAACATAAAGATGACCTTGCGTTAGTTGTTATAGAGCCGGTGCAAAGTTCAAATCCTCGACTTGATAATCAGGAGTTTTTACAGGGTCTAAGGGATGTTTGCACAGAATGCGAAGTACTTTTGATGTTTGATGAAGTTATTACTGGCTTCAGGATTGAGTATGGTGGTTGCCAGCAATACTATGATATCAAACCAGACCTAATTACGTATGGAAAAGCTGCAGGCGGAGGACTTCCGATTGGAGTTGTTGCTGGATCTAAAAAGGTCATGAATTCCTTTTCTGGAGCAGATAAAACGCCAGCTATTTTTGCTGGAGGTACATTTAGTGGCAATCCTTTAACTATGGCAGGAGGTATTGGCATGCTTGAGTATCTCGAAGAGAATAAAGAGACTATTTACCCTTATTTGCACGAGCAAGGGGATAGAATGGCAAATGAGATCAACGAATTTTGTCGATCTAATAATGTTCCGGCTCAGATGATGAACGCAGGTTCAATGATGCACTTAATTTTTGGTAGTGAGACTATTGAGTCTTCTCGCGATATAGATCATAGCCACTATTCCTTGGAAAAAGAGTTTTATCTACACTTGCTTGGTCACAATGTGATTGTGCCAGGGATCCACCTTGCCTTTATTTCATTTGCCCACAAGCCAGAGATAATTGATCAAGTCATAGATGCTTTCAAGAAAACGTTCGAAGATCTTAGAGAAGACGGATATTTATAATTTAATTTGAAGCAATTACCGGAGATTATATGAAACACCCGCTAGAGCAGATAAGTGCAGACGAAATAAATATCGCAGTTGACCTATGTCGATCGCACAAAGGATTCGATGAGAACGCTTTGTTTGTAAATATTAGTTTGGTTGAACCCGAGAAAGAATTTGTTAGGAATTACAAGCAAGGCGGTGACTGTCCTAGGAATGTAAAAATTAGAGGGATAGACTCTAATGAAGATGGTGGTTTCGTGGCCATTGTTGATCTGAAAGCTAATAAGATTGATAGTCTAAATAGAGTTTCCGAGAAAGCTCAAGTGACTTATAACATGACTGAAATTTTTATGGCTCACGAGCTAACAAAGGCCAATACAAGTTACCAAGAGGCTCTGAAGAAAAGAGGCATAACTGATTTGGATATGGTTCAAATAGATCCTTGGCCGGCCGGAGGTATTGTTCATGAGAGCATTAAGCCAGGACACAGGGCACTTAAAACCATATCTTTTTTAAGAGAAGATCAGACTGATAATGCTTATGCTAAACCAATTACTGGAGTAATCTCTCATGTAGATTTGACCCTACAGAAAGTTACTCATGTAGAAGACCATGGAGTGGTTGAAATGCCTAAAGCGCACGCTAGGTACGATGCCGATTCTCAATCCAAACTTAGAGATCAGCCCAAGAAGATAGACATCACCCAACCTGACGGACCAGGATTTGATGTAGAAGGAAATCTGATTAGTTGGGAAGGCTGGCAGGTTAGAGTTTCAGTTAGTCCTGATGAAGGTCCCGTACTTCATCAATTGTCTTTAGATGATAGACCAATACTTCATAGAGTAGCCCTTTCAGATATGGTTGTTCCCTATGGAACTGCTGATCCAATGCATAGTTGGAAGGCTGTACACGATGGTACTGAATACGGTTTTGGAACTTTGGTAAATTCTTTAACCTTGGGATGTGATTGTTTAGGAGAGATCCATTATTTAGATGCAAATATGCTTATGTTTGATGGTTCTGTTAATACTATTGAAAACGCTATATGTATTCATGAGGAAGATTATGGAATCCAGTGGAAACATACAGACATGAATATGCTTGGAGCCAATGAGGTTAGACGCTCAAGAAGGCTGGTTATAAGTTCAATTGCCACTATAGGTAATTATGATTATGGATTGTTTTGGTATTTGTATCTTGATGGAACTATTCAATGCGAAGTTAAATTGACAGGTATAGTTGGTATAAGCGCCTACGATGAGAGTAGACATAGAGAAGATCAAGATTTTCGTATTACAGATGAATTAGTTTCCCCTCTTCATCAGCACTTATTCTGTGTAAGGCTGGATTGGGATTTAGAAGGTGGGAGAAATCAATTATTCGAGTCCAATGTCGAGGCTTTACCTGTCAGTGATGAAAATCCTGACGGTATGCAACTAAGGGCTGTGTCTACGCATTTAAAAAAAGAAAGTGAAGCTAAAAGAGATGTCTCACCTTCTTCGAGTCGAGTTTGGAAAGTTATTAATGTTAATAAAACTAATTCTTTTGGAGTACCTGTAGGTTATAAGTTATTGCCAGGGAATACACCTGTCTTACTTGCTCATCCAGATTCACCTCCTGGTAAAAGGGCTTCTTTTTCAAAGCACAATTTATGGGCAACTCCTTTTCATGAAAATGAACAAGCTGCAGGTGGAGAATTTTCAGTTATGCATTCTGGAGAAGGTGGTCTTGATGACATTACTGCTTCAGATCGAGATATAAGTGAGTGCGATTTAGTAACTTGGCATACTTTTGGAGTAACACACACTCCTAGACCAGAAGATTGGCCTGTAATGCCAGTGGAGTATTGTGGTTTTCATTTAATACCAGTAGGTTTCTTTGAAAAGAACCCAACACTAAATTTACCTCCTTCTTGTAATTCTAAAAGCAACTCTAATAAATAGACTAATCCATTACTCTTGGACAGTTTGGTCTATTTAAAGCCTTGTAAGCATTAGAATTAATGTTTATTCTTTTGCTAAGGCTAAACTAAGTTAAGAAAGGGAACAACATGAAAAATAACAGGATCTGTCAAACTTTTGGAATAGAGTACCCTATATTTCTAGCAGGGATGGGAGGTGCTGCTTGTCCTGAACTTGCAGCTGCTGTATCTAATGCTGGTGGTTTAGGTGTTCTTGGAGCAGCAGCTTGTACCCCAAGTCAGATGAGAAGATGGATTAAAGAAACTAGAGAGTTAACCGACAAACCTTTTGGAATAGATACTTTGCTTCCAATGTCTGTGAGAGGTGGAGGCAATTTAAAACAAAATGACGGTAAAGATCCTGCAAAACTTTTGGTGCAATATCAAA
>CAJWKH010000084.1 GCA_913042085.1 uncultured Gammaproteobacteria bacterium
TTTCAATTCGACAATGAATGAAGTGGCTACGCTTTCTCAAAAAGCTAGTTCAATTCTTGTCTTTTCGTTCGTTAACGAACTTCTCGATAAGAATCCTGAAGATTGCTTTGGAAGCGGTTATCTAAATCCTGAAAAAAAAGCTAATATGATTAAAAATCTATCAGCAAAAGCTGCTGGTGAGCCTTGGATATCATTTTATAGCACTGAAGAAATACAAAACTTGCTTTCGCAAAACGGTTATTCGATAAAAGAAAATGTAACTTTAGAAGACCTCAACTCTCTTTACTTTGGTCCGGTTGGTAGAACCCTTCCTGAAGATCAAATATTTAAGCTAGAACATTTCGTAGTAGCGAAATCTTAGAATAGATATAAGCTCTAAAAAACCCATCCTCTAATTACATTCGCAATGATTACCCATACGCATAAGAGATTAGAACCAACTAAGAAAATACGAACAGCAGCAATCTTATTTTCAAGCTCTTTTTCGTATCCATCCTCAGTGTTAAATGAACCTAAAGCATGTTTAATTACTTTGTAGTACGTTCTCATTCCTAATCTCCAGCAAGTTTTCAAATAAATTTGCGCGCTTTATATCTCAAATTCAAGACTAAGTAAATAAAAAATTCTTAACGAATACCCATTAAATTTTTGTACATTTTTTAGTAAAAGAAATGCAATAAGATCACTAAAGATCTTATGCGCTTAAGACATGATTATTTTGCTAAGTTTTTGTGTCGCGTCTAGGTGAATCTTGGTTTCTTTTTCGCCAAAATCTTGTTGAGGTTGATCTAATAATTGAAAATTATGGTGATTATCTTGCCCGGAAACTAGTACCGCTGTATCACTTCCCTTTGTTTGCCGAACATGAGTCGCGCAGTACCTTAAGACCATTCCGATTCTCCTTTCCTTAGATTCGTTGGGGCCACTGCTATGAATTGTACGAACGTTATGCAAAGACATTTCTCCGGCTCTTAGAGGTGCTATTTTACAAAGATCCTTATCGATGGTTCTTTTGATTTCCTGACCTCTGGACAGGAGGTTATTTTCAGCAAATGTGTTGGTATGATCGTACAGCTCTTCTTTGTGACTTCCAGGGACGAAGCTCATGGGGCCTGTTTCTGCAGATGCGTCGGATAGAGCAAGCCACGCAGTTACAACATCATGGGGTTCGAGGCCCCAATAATTAGCATCTTGATGGAAGCTTACGACCTTCTGGTCACCAGGCTCTTTAATGAACCACTGAGTAGACCAAAGTAGTATATTTGGCCCAAGAACTTGTGAAATTGGGTTAACTATCCTTGTGTCGTTAATGACTGACCAAGCCCAATTTTGCAATAAGTGTAGATCGGTTCTAACGCTTGCAGCTTTATCTATTCCTCCAAAATGATTTTCAAAATTCTCAAAGTGAGTTCTTAAAGAAGTAATTTCGTGTTTATTAAATACTTCGATTGGACTTAGAAATCCATCTCGCTCGTAGTCAGCTATTTGATTTTCTGTGAGTTGATATTCCAATAGTTACCTTCTTGTTTGTAGAAATTACAAATCTTCGAGTGGTAGTAATAGAGTTTTTAATAACAATTATTTTTTACGTTTTCTTAAAATCCTTTCCATGGTTGAAACGCTAATTACGCTTCCATCTTTTTTTAAAGATTCCACTAGTTTGCCTTCACCTTCAGGAGCATAAATGTTGAAGAGAACCAGAGCTCCATTGGCACCTCCTTGTTCCATGTGCACATCACCTGGCTCTTTATGTACAAAATCTCCAGCAACTCTTACTCGCTTACCAAGTTCTTTACCGGTTTTAATGTCGATATCGGTAACAAGAAGCTCGCCTTCTAGAACTAGAGAGCTTATTTCAGCTGTATGTCTATGAAAATGACAATAACAATTTGGCTCCCATTTAACTAGAATCTCCAAGCGTCCGTCTTCTCTCGCGTCTAGAATAGTATCGGAATAATCTATGGGGTAATCAAAGCCTTCCTCCTCAGTGTAGCGCTTCCATTTAAGATTCTTGTCATTCAGTAGGTTCATGAAGGAATTCTAGCTTACCAAGTGTATAAGTGTAAATTCATTCAACATCTTTAGAATATTAACTTTTATAAAGAGTTAATATTTTTATGTACAATTGATAAAGGGAGGGGTGTCATTGCTAAAGATACCACAATCGTTCCGAGTATAAACAGGGCGCCTTCCGCTATTTTAAAGAGGTAATAAGAATGATTAAAAAACAAGGATCTGAAAGCCCAAAGTTCATCACACTAGAAGAAGCAGCATCTATGGAGGAAGGAACCAGAGTAACTTTTGCTCCTGGGGTGCAAGCTATGTTTTCTGAAGCCCTCAAGAACATATGTTATGTAAAAAAAGTACCTCTTACTCGAGTTTTACATCCAAACATGGGTGTTGACAAGGAAACAGGAGAAGACAGACAAGCTAAACTGTATGAATTAACTAGTCAGTCGAGCTTGCCTACAATGTTTCATGATAAGGAGCGACCTAGGAACGTTTGGATTGAACAACTAGCATTGGCTGAAAGAATTGGAGCAGTGGATAGTCTAAAACTGATTCCAGATAATTTTGAGCATCGAGTAGAGATGTTTGGTCTTTGTGCCGTTGTCTTGGGTGAAGATGGTCTTACTTGGAATATGAGGATATTGATAGATAGCCCTTTGGGACAAAAATATGGATATAGTGAAGAGGCAAGTTCTGCCGCCCCAGGAAAAATAGCAGAAGTTATCGCCTTGATTGATAGTCGTCTTGCAGCCCAAGAAAAGAATGGCTCTCGTTACCTAGTAGGTGATTCGCTAACCGCTGTAGATATTTATTGGGCCACTATGAGCATGACGATCCTTCCCGTTCCTTTAGAGATAATGCCTAAAACTCAACAAAATCAAGGTATGCTTGGATTTTTTGAAATGAATTCAAAAATTCCTGAGATAGCTGACGCTCTTACCAAGAGAATACAAGAACATCAGCAATATATTCTGACCACTTACTGTGAGACACCTGCAGTGCTTGGTGGAGATCCATTGTGATATTAAGTGTAGTTAAGTCTTTTTTTGGTCTGCTACTTTTTCTAATAGTTTGTCTTGCCTTGTATGCGTTTGTAACCCCGAGGCCTTTAGATACCACAGACCCTTCAATTTTTCTTAAAAATGGTAATAATGTTAACTATTGTGATTTACCTCAACTCGATGGTTCCGGAAAGTCAGCTGATGATATTCCTAAGGCTTATACTCCTGGTTGTGGTTTTTCTAAAACGCCTATGCCTATTCTTGCTAGCTGTACAGAGCCGTTATCCGAAGGGGTAGTTGATATGAGAGGGTTATGGCATGGAATATCAGGACGTGTTGGCCATTTAGAACGAATAGAACAATGTGGAAATCGCGTTGTGGTAACAGCTTACGGCACTATTCATGATTTTCGTGTAGATGGAACTTTAAAAAATGGTGCAAGAGATGTTGGCCTTGTGTGTAATAACTTTGCTACTGCTATACGTTTTGATAAAGGTACGATGACATTTAGATTATTTAGATTATTTGATTTAGTTACTCGTAAGATGGAAGGCGAAGAAATGATTTTTACTTTTGTAGACGGTATCGAAACTCGAACCAAGAGAATATGCCAGTACCCAGCTGATACTTAAGATGGAATAAGAAGGTTTTGAATTGAATATCTTTGAGGGGCCCTCTGCTTGGGAAATAAAAGATCTAAAATCTACCGATGATTGGTGTTTTGAGATAGATGAATCTGACAGAAA
>CAJWKH010000085.1 GCA_913042085.1 uncultured Gammaproteobacteria bacterium
CAATATTCAAAATCGACATCTTGTTGCCCATGGGAACTACAGCATATTTCTGGTTAAGTTCTTCCAATAGTCGTCCACTATCATCTTCTTCAACTAGCTCATCTCTCCACTCTGCAGAACTATCAACAATGAGGGCATTGAACTTTTCTAAATCGTTACCTTCAATTTTAATCCAGTCTGAAAAGTCTCCTTTCTCTGGAATATCTGGAAGTTCCAACCACCTTACTGACTCAGCAACCTCTGAAAGATTAGAAGCAATATCGTGCATCCCTTTATGTCCCGCAGGGTCATTGTCTGGTAAACATATAACTTTTGCCTCTTGGAACCATTTTGAATACTCTTCACGCCATTTCCCAGCACCTCCAGCAAAAGTTGTTGCAACCAATCCAAACTTTTCAGCATTGTCACAATCTTTTTCACCTTCAAGTATGAGAATTTCCCTACCTTCTTTTATTCCAGATAATAACTGTGGTAAACGATAAGGTACTCTCGTGACTCCATCCAATGTCCATTTGCCATCAGGCCTTTTTGGCCTAAATCCTTTTGGCTCAAACCGAACCACATCCATAACATGACCACCGTCTTTATCTTCATACTTATATGTGGCAACATGTTTTTTGGGTGGAGTTTTTTCTTTAGGAATAAAGAATTGAGACTGTTTCATTCCCACAGCGGTGACAATTTCTTTAAAGGTGCATCCTGCCTGACACTTAACTAAGATTTTTTCACCATTACAGGAGGCTGTAAGGCTTGGATTTTTATCATCGTGGGAGGGACAAAGGGCCACAATACTATTATTATTATGTTTGACTTGCTCCAGTTTTGAGCAAAACAATTCCCAGTTTCTATCTAGTGTGTTCATAATAATTCCTTTTATTAGAACAGCACCAAAACTAAGTTTTAGCTTGCAAAATCAACTTAATAACCTGATAATGAAGACTGAAACTTTGCTTGCTTGCTGTTTCAGATTAGGCCTGTGTCGTCCTCCCGGATTGCATGGGCCTTTTTGTTTTAAAGAGTGTTCTGTTCTTAAATCTGAATTTTGAAATTCCAATTTTTTTTGGGGGGAGAGGTGTGAACTATGTCATATGACACCCCCCGGTTAAAGAGGGCAGGGGGGGTATTCCACCCATAGCTGACTGAACTCAAACCCAAGTATGCCTATATGCTAAACGGAATGACGTTCATCAATCCTGTCTTCAACCCATTGATCGATTTCATCTTCAATCCAGGCAATAGCTCGACTGTCAAATATGCTTGGATCTTTCGGTGGGCCACCTAACTTCAGAGATTTAGGAAATGTTCCTTCTTCCATTTTGCGATAGATTGAAGTCCTGCCATATCCAGTACGGCTTATGACCTCATTCAATCTAATAAAACTACGTTTTGGTTTTTCAGTAGCTTGTGCAAATTTATCCATATTTAATCTCCATAATTGGATAGCTTGATTTGCATTCAATTACTTTAGTCACAATCACCCCCTTAAATAGTTAGGGGGGAGTGGCAATAATCTTGTTCACCAGAAACGGCTTCAAATCCTCCCATTTCAATCTTCTCAAGTACCTCCTTCCGAATAAAAACCTTTCTTCCAATCCTTATAACGGGTAATTTACCCTGAAAAATCCATGCTCTCACCGTTGCTAAGGATACTGGAATCCTTTCTGGAACTAGCATTACGGGGATTAAAGTAGAATTCTTCAAATCTTCTAAGGTTCTTTTATTCTTTTTCATAGAAATCTCCATTTATTATTGAGGTATAACTTGACATATCTACTATTAGATATATTATCAATAGATGAATAGCACTTTTTATGCATCATTATCAACTATAACCAAGTGATATATCTACATCAAGATATATCTTATATATATATAAAAGTAGTAACTACGAGTTGAATTATGGCAAACGAAAATAACTGGGTAAAAATACTGATCAACAAGCTTGGACTACCATCAACAGCTGATTTTTGTCGGAAGACCGATCTAGGTCGTGGTTTGGTTGATAAGTTATCTGCTGGTGATAACCAGCCACGTTTTGACACATTAGTGAAAATTAAGGAAGCATTCCCAGAAGTGAATATGAATTGGCTGATTACTGGTAGGGGAGAAATTCTTAATGAAGTGCCTGATGACGGAGAAGTTGTGATTCTGGACTTGTATCGAAAACATATTAAGGTCAGAAATGATTTCCGTTTAACTATGTCTTTTCTATCAAAAATATATTGGGTTGTACAGGAGCATGATGAGTGGGAAGAAATGAATATTAATTCCGAAGCTGTTGGATTAGAAGATGGTGAGCTTGCTGAATTTAGGGCAACGTTGTTACTCAAGCAACATCAAAGACGTTTTGTTTCTGAGGTGCTTCGAGGTACACCGGAAAAACCTAGAGGGCTGCTAGAGTCGGAGACACAAAAAGAAAAGTTGAAGAAACAGCTGGATCAAGTGAATGCAAGCATCCGGAGAATAATAAACCTGCTAGAACAAAAGGGGTAAGTATGGGTATTTTAGTCGAATGTTCTGTTTGCAAATTAAGAGGTGGGCTAAAAAGGAAAATCTGTAAATGTGGTCACAATGTCCAAAAGACTGGTTCTAAGAATTATTGGATTGATTACTACATTAACGGTAAACGTACTAGAGAACGGATTGGAAGAAGTAAACAAGCTGCTGAGAATCGTTTACGAGAAGTCCAGACGGCCAAAGCTGAAGGAAGGCACATAAATAAAAATAAGAATAATTCCATTACCTTAGGGCAATTAAGAGACTGGTATTTAGACTTATCTGAAATAAAGCAAAAAAGAAGTCTAAATGATATCAGGATATGTCTTAATAATTGTTTTGAAAGAATGGGCAATATTAGAGTCAGTCAGCTAAAACCAGCAAATATAGAATATTTTCGTCAACAACGTTTATCTGAAATATCATCAAAAATAGGCCGGCCAGTACAACCATCAACAATTAATAGAGATGTAGCTAACTTTCGTGCAATGCTAAATAAAGCGGTAGACTACTCTTTAATTGAATCAAATCCAATAGGTCGAATAAAACAACTTGAAGAAAATAATGTTCGTGAACGTATATTGAATCAGGAAGAGTTTGATTTGCTGCTTTATCATTGTCCTGAGCACCTAAAGGGGCCAGTTTTGTTAGGATATTACATACCTATGAGACAGGCGGAAATACTTAAACTTTCTTGGGATAAGTTAGATATAGAGAGGAAATATATTAGACTTGGCCAAGAGACAAAAAACAAGACTGGACGAGTAATACCGTTACATCCAAAAGTTTTAGATTACTTAAACAGCCAGCCTCATCCAATTCATGGAGGGTATATATTTGAAAAAATATGGTTTGATAGACATGCATTTGATAAAGCTGTTCAAAATGCAGGTATTGTTGATTTTAGATTTCATGATTTACGACATTGTGCAATCAATAATCTACGTCTCGCTGGGAATGATCACTATAGAATAAAAAAGGTATCTGGTCACAAAACTGATATTGCCTTCCAAAGATATAACTTAGTTACTGAAGAAGAGATGTTAGAGATGAAATGGTTGGATCTAAAGAAAGATGAACCTAGAACGATGGACACCTATATGGACACTAAGGCGTTATTGTGAAAAGTCTCATTCTCTATAATCCGTTGGTAATAGTGGCGCACCAGATAGGACTTGAACCTATAACCTACTGATTAGAAGTCAGTTGCTCTATCCAGTTGAGCTACTGGTGCATTGGT
>CAJWKH010000086.1 GCA_913042085.1 uncultured Gammaproteobacteria bacterium
TAGATAAAAGGCAAGGCATTGTTCACGTAGTTGGGCCAGAACAAGGAGTTACTTTGCCTGGTATGACTTTAGTTTGTGGAGATTCTCATACATCAACTCATGGAGCGTTAGCTACTCTTGCTATGGGCATAGGAACTTCAGAAGTTGAACATGTATTAGCTACTCAATGTCTAAAAGCTTCCAAATTAAGAAATATGAAAGTTGTAATTGATGGGGAATTGTCTCCTGGCGTTACCCCCAAGGATGTCACATTGGCTGTAATTAGAAAAATAGGAACGGCAGGTGGTACAGGCTTTGCAATTGAATATTCTGGATCTGTGATAGAGGCAATGAGCGTTGAAGGTAGGATGACTGTATGCAATATGTCTATTGAAGCAGGAGCAAGGGTGGGTTTAGTTGCCTTCGACAATATTACTGAAAAATATGTTAAAAATAGGCCCTTTACCCCTAAAGGAGATGAATGGGAATTAGCTTTATCTCAATGGAAAGAATTAAGAAGTGATGATGATGCGAATTTTGAAGAAATTATTTACGTAGATGGATCTAGTCTTAAACCTCAGGTTACTTGGGGCACTTCTCCAGAGATGGTTATAGATGTTGATGGAGAAATTCCTGAAGCTAGTTCGGAATCTATACAACATGCGCTTGAATATATGAACTTAGAAGCTGGAATGAAGATTTCTGATATTAAATTGGATCAAGTCTTTATAGGCTCATGTACGAATTCTAGAATCGAAGACTTAAGGTTGGCTGCAAAGGTAGTTGAAGGAAAGAAAATTTCATCTGATATTAAAAGAGCTATTGTCGTACCAGGATCTGGTCTAGTGGCTGAGCAAGCAGTTGAAGAGGGTCTAGATAAAATTTTTGAAGAGTCTGGCTTTGAATGGAGGGCGCCTGGATGTTCGATGTGCCTAGCAATGAACCCAGATCAGCTTGGAGATGGAGAACATTGTGCTTCAACTTCAAACCGAAATTTTGAAGGTAGACAAGGGTATGGAGGAAGAACGCATTTGGTTAGCCCTGCTACTGCAGCAGCTTCAGCTATAGAGGGAAAATTTGTTGATGTAAGGGAGTTGTTCTAATGAAGAACCAATACATTTACCATTCTGGCAAGACTATTCCTTTATCCAGGGATAATGTAGATACAGATCAGATTATTCCTAAGCAATTCTTAAAATCTATTAAGAAAAGTGGTTTTGGACCAAATCTATTTGATGCTTGGAGATATGAAGACGAAGGATATCCAGGCCAAGATAATGAAAATAGGTCTAAAAATGATAGTTTCGTTCTTAATCTAGATAAGTATAAAGGAGCTGATATATTAATTAGTAAGAAGAATTTTGGATGCGGTTCGAGTAGAGAACATGCAGTGTGGTCTCTAATGGACTATGGTTTTAAAGTTGTGATTGCTGAGAGTTTCGCTGATATCTTTTATAACAACTGCTTTAATAATGGCTTATTACCAGTCCAACTTCCGGAAGAAGTAATTTCAAAATTATTTATTCTTTCAGAGGAGAGTAAAGAGATTGAAATTGATTTAATTGAGCAAATAATTTCTTGTGAAGGTAATAAGTTAACGAGTTTCGATATTGATCCATTTAGAAAGCAATGTATCTTAGAAGGTTTAGATGAGATTGGACTTAGTTTAAAACATGCTGAGGCAATTAAAGAATATGAACTAAATAGAGCTAAAGAGGTTCCTTGGATCTTTAATACTTATGAATAAGAAAAAAACAATACTCTTTCTCCCCGGAGACGGAATAGGTCCAGAAGTTTCCAGTTCTGCAAAAAGCATTCTTGAGTTCATCAATGAGATTTATAATTTAGATTTCGTTATAGAAGAGGCTTTAGTAGGAGGTTCGGCTTATGATCAGACTGGAGTTCCTTTACCAGAAGAAACTTTAAATGCAGCACGTACATCTGATGCAATCTTATTGGGAGCAGTTGGTGGCCCTAAATGGGATGACTTAGATTATCAATATAGGCCTGAAAGAGCTCTATTAGGATTGAGATCTGAGTTAGATTTATTTGCAAATTTTAGACCCGCCATCCTTTCAGGGCATTTAACTGCATCTTCCAGCCTTAAAGCTGAGAAAGTTGAGAATCTTGATTTATTGATAATCAGAGAGTTAACCGGAGGTATTTATTTCGGAGAGCCAAGAGGAAGGAAAGAAGATAAGAAAGAAGCATTTAACACTATGATATATAGTCATGAAGAAATAGAGAGAATTGGAAGAGTTGCTTTTGAGGCTGCTCAAAAAAGAAGTAAGAAACTTTGTTCAGTAGATAAAGCAAACGTATTGGAGGTAAGTGTTTTATGGAGAGAAGTGATATCTGATCTTTCTAAAGATTATCCAGATGTAAATCTTTCACATATGTTGGTAGATAACGCTGCCATGCAATTAGTAAGAGAGCCTAAACAGTTTGATGTGGTAGTCACAGGTAATTTGTTTGGAGATATACTTTCAGATATAGCAGCCATGATGACTGGATCAATAGGTATGCTTCCTTCAGCTTCTATTAATTCAGAAAATAAAGGCATGTTTGAACCTGTACATGGTTCTGCACCTGATATTGCTGGACAAGGATTGGCTAATCCGTTAGCTGCAATTCTGTCAGTAGCGATGATGCTTAGATATAGTTTTGGTCTAGAAGAGCCTGCGATTAAAATTGAAGAAGCAATAGAGAAGGTTCTTAAAGAAGGTTATAGAACTAATGACCTCGAAGGTCCTGAAGATATGAAATTAAATACAGATCAAATAAGTCAAAAGATATTAGAGAATTTGAGAGGTTTCAATGAATAAGGCTAGGAAGATAGCTATAGCTGGAGCTACTGGAATGGTTGGTCAGAGTTTTTTAAAGCTTCTGGAAAAGGATTATTTTCAAGATTCTGAAATATCTTTATTAGCGAGCAGTAATTCGGCTGGTAAGGAAATAAATTTTAGGGGAAAGAATCATAAGGTCGAAGATCTATCGAAATTTAATTTTTCTGAATTTGACTTAGCACTTTTTTCTGCTGGATCCTCAGTAGCATCTACTTACGCTCCGATCGCAGTTTCTCAAGGATGTGTGGTTGTAGATAATTCTTCCTGTTTCCGTTACGAAGACGATATACCTCTTATTATTCCAGAAGTTAATAGTAAAGTACTGGATGATTATGAACTTCCTGGAATTATTGCCAATCCTAATTGCTCAACTATCCAAATGCTTGTTGCTTTGAAGCCACTGCATGATGAATTTGTTATTGAGAGAATAGATGTAACTACTTTTCAAGCCGTATCAGGGACTGGAAAAAAAGCTACTGAAGAATTAATAGATCAAATAGATGCTTACGAAGGAAACACAGAAATTAAAAGTTCTATTTATTCCAAGCCTATTGCTAATAACGCTCTTCCTCATTGTGATGTATTTGAAGAGAATAGATACACGAAAGAAGAAAATAAGTTAGTAAAAGAAACTCATAAGATTCTTGATCCAAACATACAAGTTGCTGCAACCTGTGTAAGAGTTCCGGTACTAAATGGACATTCTGAATCAGTCCACATTAAAACTAAAAGACCTATACCCGAAGATTTAGCAGTTAAGCTTTTAAAAGAATCACCCGGTCTATCTGTTAAATATGGAAAATCTGAAGAAGATTACCCTACTGCATTTACTGACGGGGACGGAAGTCACTTAGTTCATGTAGGGAGAGTTAGAAAAGATCTTTGGGATGAAAACA
>CAJWKH010000087.1 GCA_913042085.1 uncultured Gammaproteobacteria bacterium
CCAGTTGTCTTCCCTTCAAAAACACCAGAAAGTATTTCTACCAAGTCATCTTCTTTCCTTTGAGTAGTGTATTGAGAGCTTCCAGGCTTCCTTCTTTCCAAATCCTTCTGTATATCTTCAGCGCTAAGCTCTAATCCTGGAGGACATCCATCAACAATACAGCCAAGAGCTACCCCGTGACTCTCACCAAAAGTGGTCACAACAAAAGATTTTCCATACGAATTTCCTGACATTTTCTTATCTAAATCTTGTTTTGGGGGTGCGATTATAGGATTTTTCAGCTTTTTAGGTATTAAATTTAATATTTATTTAATATTTTCAATATACTGAGCCTCTTAATTTAATGAGAAAAGACATGATTAAAGCAGTATTTTGGGATTTTGGAGGAGTAATAACTAGCAGTCCCTTTGAAGCCTTCAATAAGTACGAAAAAGACAATAATTTACCTTCTGACTTCCTCAGAAAAGTAAATTCAACAAATCCAGATGATAACGCATGGGCTAAATTAGAAAGGAGCGAGGTTAACTTAGATGAGTTTGATCTTTTGTTTGAGAAGGAAAGTGAAACTCTAGGTTATGCTATAAAAGGTAAAGAAGTAATAGCTTTGTTACAAGGTCAAGTAAGACCAGAAATGGTTAAAGCTCTCCGAACAATTAAAGGAAATTTAATTCAAGCCTGTTTAACGAACAATATTCAATCGTTAAAAGAAGAAGCTTTTGATAAAGGAAATGTTTCGGTAGCAGGAAAACATGATGAAATTATGGGATTGTTTGACTTTGTAATTGAATCCAGCAAAGTAAATCTTAGAAAGCCAGATCCTGCTTTTTATAAAATGGCATGCGAAAAAGCAAAAATAGAACCATCTGAAGCAGTATTTCTGGACGACTTAGGTATAAATCTAAAACCTGCAAGAATTTTGGGCATGGAAACTATAAAAGTGATTAACTCTATAGACGCTTTGAATGAATTGCAGAAACTGGTACCAATAAAAATTCTTTAAAATTATTCAGCTATCATCAGATTCATAAAATCTATAACTGAAGAGTTTTCCAAAGTAGACTGATCCTCACACAGAGAAAGTATTTCTTTAGTTCTATTTTCGGAGAATTGAGTACTTAAATTTACTTTAAATTTTTCAATTAAAAGAGGTATCCCTTGTTCTCTTCTTCTTCTATGACCAATAGGATACTCTACCTCTACCTTTTCAGTTGAAGACCCATCTTTAAAATGAATCATAATTGCATTGGCTATAGACCTTTTATCTTCTTCTAAATATTCTTTGGTGTATCTTTCATCCTCTTTTATTACCATCTTGCTTCTCAATTCATCTATTCTAGGATCAGAAGCTACATCGTCTTCGTAATCTTCTGCAATAAGATCTCCTTTTAAGAGACCAATAGCTGTCATGTATTGAATACAATGGTCTCTATCAGCAGGATTATTTAAGGTTCCTTCCTTGCTTATAATTCTTATTGCCGATTCATGAGTAGTAATTTCAACGGTTTCAATTTCATCTATTCTTTCTTTTATTTCTTCATGCAAAATCACAGCAGCTTCTACTGAAGTTTGCGCATGAAATTCTGCCGGGAAAGAAATTTTAAATAAAACGTTCTCCATTACATAAGAGGAGAATTCTCTAGGCAAACTAAATTGTTCTCCTTTGAATTGGACATCATAAAAACCCCAGGTAGGTGCAGTTAAAACACTTGGGTATCCTATCTGTCCTTTTTGAGTGAACAAAACTAGTTGAAGTGCTCTACTGGTTGCATCGCCAGCAGCCCAAGATTTTCTAGGACCAGCATTAGGTGCATGCCTATAGGTTCTTAAACTTTGTCCATCAACCCAGGCTTGAGATAAGGCATCTATAGTTTGCTCTTTATTCAGCCCTAACATCGCAGAAATTACGGCAGTAGATGCAACCTTAACCAGAACAACGTGATCTAAACCAACTCTATTAAAGCTATTCTCTAAAGCAAGGATTCCCTGTATTTCATGAGCTTTAATCATATAAGTCAGAACATCTTTCATTGACAAAGGATCCTTTCCTTCAGATATATTCTTTTGAGATAAGTAATCGGCTGTAGCTAAAATTCCACCCAGATTATCAGACGGATGTCCCCACTCAGCTGCAAGCCAAGTATCATTAAAATCTAACCACCTTATTATTGCTCCAATATCCCAAGCACCTTTAACTGGATCTAGAACGTGTTTGGTTCCAGGAACCCTTACACCTCCCGGGACTTCCGTACCCTCAACATAAGGGCCTAAAAGTTTGACGCAGTCTGGAAAAGTGAGTGCTAAAAGGCCACAGCCCAATGTATCCATTAAACAATACCTTGCTGTGTTATACGCTTCTTCGCTTTCTATCTGCTTATCGAGCACATAATCAGCAATCTTAACCAATACGTCATCTGGATTTGGACGTACGTTAGTTTCAACGTTTCCGGACATTATTTTATTCCTTTAAATATTAACGATCTGCCATATCAACCCAAACAGAGTTATCTGGGCCAATGTATTCTTCACTAGGGCGTATGATTCTATTATCAGCTCTTTGTTCCATTATGTTTGCTGCCCACCCTGAAGTTCTTCCAATAACAAAAAGAGGTGTGAATATCTGTGTCGGGATACCTAAATAATGATAAGCAGAAGCCATAAAGAAATCGGTATTAGCAAACATACCTTTTTCTTCGTCCATGACTCTTTCTATCTCATCAGACACTTCATATAAGGTTGCATCGCCATCTATTTCCGACAGTCTCTTAGACCATTCTTTGATGATAGCGTTTCTTGGGTCCTCGTTAGTGTAAACAGCATGACCAAATCCCATGATCTTCTCTTTGTTTGCTAGTAATTCTAAAAGACCGGATTTCGCTTCTTCTCTTGTGCTGTATTTTTCAATCATTTCCATTGCAGCTTCGTTTGCTCCTCCATGTAAAGGGCCTCTTAAAGTACCTATAGCCCCTGTAATGCAAGAATGCATATCTGATAAAGTCGACGCGCAAGTTCTAGCTGTAAAGGTTGAAGCATTAAATCCATGTTCCGCATACAAAATAAGCGAAACATCTAAGACTCTAGAGTGTTCTTCAGAAGGTTCCTTGCCCGTTATCAAAGATAAAAATTGGCCACCTATGGTTGGGTGATCAGTTGCAGTCTCAACTTTAACCCCTTCATGAGAATATCTATACCAATAAGTTACAATTGAAGCCATAGAAGCTAATATTCTGTCTGCTGTCTCACTTTGATTAGAAAAATCCCCTTCGGGGTCTAAGTTTCCTAACATAGAGCATCCTGTTCGCATCACATCCATCGGATGAGCATCTTGCGGTATTCTTTCTAGAACTTCCTTAAGTTCAGTTGGTAAGGACCTATAAGACTTCAATTTAGAGGAATATTCATCATATTCAGATTGAGTTGGTAATTTTCCATAAAGCAACATATAGGCAACTTCTTCAAATGTAGCTTTCTCAGCCAATTCTTCTATTGCGTAACCTCGGTAAGTTAACCCCTTACCAGTTTTCCCTACAGTTGATAAAGCAGTGTTTCCGGCAACCTGTCCTCTTAAACCTGCTCCTTCTAATTTCTTCTCACCCATTTCATTTCCTAATCTAATTTTTGAATAGCTCGTCCAATTTATTTTCGAACGAATGATAATCTAGTACGTCATAAAGTTCATCTCTAGTTT
>CAJWKH010000088.1 GCA_913042085.1 uncultured Gammaproteobacteria bacterium
GCTCCTAATTGATCAAAAACGACAAATCCTTTATTACTAATGGCGTTTATTAAGCCATCCCCAGCAACGGATCCTACCTGGCTCATTGAAGAAGAAATAACAGAGTATAAGTTGCTATCTAAAGACATGCTAGTAGCAACCATAGTAGATCCTACAGGTTTAGAGGCAGCATCTAAATCCATTAACCCTTGCCCATAAATAGATTCATCTGCGTATATACCAGATTTATCTGCTGTCATTAATATCCTTTGAAGTATCTCTGTATTACCTAACTGGTTATTGAAATGCTGTGCTAGCAAAGCCACTCCTCCTGAAACAAAGGGAGCAGCGTAAGAAGTACCTCCACCCACTGCATAACATGAATTATCAGAAACACAATTATCTGAAGTTTCAAATATACCCGTATCACTTGAAGAAGTGGCATAAGCTACTACAACTCCTTCTCCAGGAGCTGCTAAACAGAAATCCTTTGCTACTCCACATCTATTCGAAAAATCTGATATGACACCATCTTCATCTACGGAAACTACAGCTAGAGAATGCCCCTGTAACTCGCTTAAATAATATGCCATGCCAGGAAAAACATCTGGACTGGAATAATCTGCACCTTGATCAGCGTATTGGCCTGTATTTCCTGCCGCCCATACAAATAGAGTCTTATTTGCATCTAAAACATCCGGCTGGCTTATTCTTTCTATTGTATTAGGGAAATTAGTCCTTAATTGCTCTTCGGTATACTCAATTATTGTACCGGTATAACCAAAACTATTATTAATAACGTCTACTCCATTATCTATAAAGATTTCAAAAACTTGATCGTAAAAATTATCTATACCTGAATAGTCGGGTGACCCTTCACCAGAAGAGTCTCCCAAATCTACAGGGTCATAATCTTCAGGTGCTGAGCCTAATTGAACCGCTATAAAGAATACTTTTGCATCAAATGCGACTCCATGCATCGGAGAGCCGTCATCAGAACGTCTCCCTATTGCTATAGAAGATACAGCCGTACCATGCCTTTTTTGTTTAGTTGTAGGAGTATAATTTGAGTAATTCAAATAACTACCTGACTGTACTTTTAAAGGTGTTATTTCAGGATGGCTATTGTCTAAACCTGAATCTACCACCCCTACAATCATGCCTTCACCTGTTGCTCCTCTTGCATAAGCAGACGAAGCGTTAGTCATTCCTAGACCATATTGCGTAGAATATTCGTAAAGAGCTTCAAATTCTTCTTTATTTGACTGGAAACAAGCATCATCACAAGATGGAGTAGCTGGTGTAGTTGTAGGCACTGAGGTTGGAGTAGATGTTGATCCTTGATTTGGAGTTGGCGCAGAGCTTCCACCCCCACCTCCACATGAAATAATTATTAACGAAACAAAAAGAATTGCGTAATTTCTCATGATAATAAAAATTTTACTCCTCCTATCATTATGTTTTCTTCACTTATCAAACCTAAATCAGATGCCTTCTTCAACAAAGCTTCATTATTATTAGCTTCTAAGCAGAATGCAGAAACGCCAGGGCCCCTTCCGTCTTGATCTTTTACAAAACGTATCCAGGTGTTATCCAGATTAATTTGATAATTAGAAACCTTTTCAGATGGAACTCTTAATACAGCCTGCCAAGTATTCTTCATTTCCTCTGGATCGTCCGACTGTATTTCAACACCCACAAATCTTTTTATGGTGTTTGTATTTACAAATTCATCCCAATTAGGTCCTGCCCATTTCCAACTCTCTTTTGGATTCATCCAGTCTAATGAAAGTATTGCTCCACCCATTTCCTTTGGGTGAAGATGAATCGCTCTCGCTTCAGGATGTTCAGATTCCCATACAACTGTTATGTTGTTTTCTTTAACATTATTTTGAACGTCAGAGAAATCATCGACTTGGATGATTACCATGTAACCACCATCACCTTTTCTTCTATCTAAATATCTTCCTGCCGTTGTACTTTCCTCTACAGGACTTACAACTTCTAAGAAATCAGTTCCTACCGGAAGTACAGCATTTTCAAGGCCAAAATGCGCTACACCAGGATCATTGAAAGATACTTTTATATCAAACAGAGTGCAGAGGTTTTTTACTATAGGATCTCTTAACTCAGAGACCATTACAAGTTGTCTTAAATCCATTTCCCACCTAACCTTATATCCATCTATAATAATTAACTATCTTCACTAATGCCAATTAAAATTGATCAGTAAAATGGATATTTCTATAGATTTTGGAATTACAGTTACAGACTTAATCAAAAGAGATGATGATGTCATATTCCACGAAATGACTCTTAGTAAAGAGGAACCAAGCCTATCTTTACTTAGTCAATTATTTCCTGACATAGATTTTAAATCCGATGTTAATTTATTGGCTGTAACAGGTGGAAAGCATTTAAATCTAGGCAATGAGATTGAATCAACAAAGATTATTCACGTAAATGAGATTGATGCTGTAGGGGAAGGTGCTATGAATTTATCAGGCCTTAGTGGTAAGAATCCAATTATTATTGTCAGTGCCGGGTCAGGAACAGCATGTATTCTTGCCCAAGACGGAAATTTTATGCATTGCTCTGGTACTGGAGTTGGTGGAGGAACTGTCTTAGGTCTTTCTAAATTATTATTAGGTACTTCTGACCCAATTGAGATTGCAAAATTAGCCAAAGAAGGTAATGAATCTGGAGTAGATCTAATCTTAGAGGACGTAGTTTCCGGTCCTATTGGTGAATTACCTTCTGAAACTACTGCAGTTAATTTTGGGAAAATATCTAAAATAGATTCTGAAGTATCTAAACAAGATATAGCTGCAGGAATTGTTAACCTAGTTGGACAAACAGCTGCAAGAATAGCAACTTCAGTTGCAACAACATTTAATGCAAAAGAGATAATTGTTGTAGGGAGATCTCCTTCATTCAATGGACTAAAGAATTCTTTAGAGCAAGCTGCATCAATAATGGGCTTCTCACCACATTTCCCTAAGAACGGTGAGTATGCTTCTGCTTTAGGAGCTTTGTTAGTTGCAGAAAAAAACCCTTCTGATTAAAACCAGAAGGGTTTAAAAAAAAGTCTGACGATGTCCTACTCTCACGTGGTCGCAACCACACTACCATCGGCGCTAAAAGGTTTCACTTCTGAGTTCGAAATGGTATCAGGTGGTTCACTTTTGCTATGGTCATCAGACATAAACTTATAAATTCAATCTATTAACAATTTGGTTATATCAAGAAATTACTTGATGTAATACGGTCAAGCCGATCGAGCAATTAGTACAGGTTAGCTCAATGCCTTACAGCACTTACACACCCTGCCTATCAACGTCCTAGTCTTGAACGGCTCTTTAGGACCCGAAGGTCCAGGGAAAACTAGTCTTGAAGGAGGCTTCCCGCTTATATGC
>CAJWKH010000089.1 GCA_913042085.1 uncultured Gammaproteobacteria bacterium
TTTCATAGGGAATATGTCTGTAGCGCAAAAGAGCTATCATTTTTCTTGTATAGGGTGAAGGAGGTGCCCCTATGAGTGTTACTCGGTCTTTAGTTAGCATTTTAATCAGAAGAAGGTAAAGAAGTTTCGATATTGAGCTGACCCTCAAGTCCCGCAACTCTGTGTTGAGCGCTTACTATGTAGTCAGGGTCATTAATCATCTGAAGCATTGCTTTTCTTGAAGGGTACATAGCTATGGCTACTTTGTCCCAAAGATCTTCAACTTCACCTAACATCAGTCTTTCAACCTCTCCTCCAAATAAAGGTTTTCCACCAACCTTTTCAAGATGCCCCGCAACTTCTTCTGCATAAATGGCATAGGCTTCTTCGCCAGTTAGATCCGTTTCTCTTTTGTCAGGGTAGTTTGCTTTTTCTTTAAACTTCAGAAGATTTACCATGTAAATAGGTTTATCTTCTCCTTGCTCACTGAACTCTTTTATTTGATCTTCGTTCGGCATGACCGCATTTTTTACTTCCATAATATTTCCTTCTAATTAATTTAATATATATTACTTACTAACAAGGATAATAGTAATGAGTAAAAATAAACAAGTAATAATTAAAACTTTACCAGAAGGAAAATTAACCGAAGATAACTACGAGCTTATTGAGTCTGAATTACCTGATATAGGGGACGATGAAGTGATGGTTAAAACAATTTCTTTTGCCATCACAGCAGGAACAAGAGCAGGTCTTCAAGGCAGTGCAAGCTATGCAGGAGCACCAAAAACAGGAATTGTAATGAACAGCACTGGGGTAGGGGAGATTGCAGAAAGTAACAGCGCTGGTTTCCCCGTGGGAGCCAAAGTCCTAACAATGACTGGTTGGCAAGCTTATTCCATCCATAAAGCCGAAGCTTTAACATTAATTAGAGAAGACGTAGACCCCTCTTTGTATCTAGGTCCATTGGGCATAAATGGACTGACAGCGTATTTTGGTTTACTAGAAATTGGGCAACCTAAAGCAGGAGAGACTGTAATGATTTCTGCGGCTGCAGGTTCTGTAGGTCACATGGTAGGGCAAATAGCTAAAATTAAAGGTTGTAAGGTGGTTGGAGTATGTGGAAGCGATGAAAAGTGTAATACCTTAATCGACGAATTAGGATTCGATGCTGCTGTAAATTACAAGGACCCGAATTATAGGCAAAGTCTTAAAGAAGCAACGCCTGATGGAGTTGACGTCTATTTTGATAACACAGGTGGAATGATATTAGGCTCTGCCCTTTTCAGATTAAATTCTGGAGGACGTATCGCTTGCTGCGGTGTTGTTTCTCAATACGATACAAGCACCCCTGAACCAGGACCAAAAGGAATTCCAGGATTGCTCGTTAATAAAAGCATACGGATGCAAGGTTTTCTAGTTTTTGATTTTGCTGATAGGTATGACCAAGCTACAGACGAGTTAATAGAATGGATAAACGAGGGCCAATTAAAGATTCTTACCGACGAGTTGGACGGTTTAGAGCAAGCTCCAAAAGGTTTTGTTGATCTTTTGGCGGGCGGCAATATAGGGACCAGGGTAGTCAATGTAAGTTAGCATGAATTTAAATTTTTCAGAAGAAGAAATTTTATTTCGGAATGAAGTACAAACATTCTTAGAAAAGGAATTAACTGAAGATTTAGTTTTAGCAGCAAAATCCACTTCTGCAGTTTTTACAGAGAAAGATATTGCCATGAAGTGGCAATCCAAGTTAGCAAAAAAAGGATGGCTAGTCCCTTCTTGGCCAGAAGAATACGGGGGTACTAACTGGACTCATACACAAAAATATATTTTCTCTTCAGAGTGCGCTAAGGCAGGAGCTCCTAACTTAATACCAATGGGTTTAGCCATGATAGGGCCCTTATTGTTAGGCAAAGGCACCCAAGAACAGAAAGATTACTATATTCCCAGGATCATAAGTGGAGAAGATTATTGGTGCCAGGGTTATAGCGAACCTGGAGCAGGGTCAGATTTGGCCAGTTTACAGTGCAAGGCAATTAGAGAAGGGGATAAATATATAATTAATGGGACTAAAATATGGACCACTCATGCTCACCTTGCCAATAAGATATTTTGCCTAGTCAGAACCGATAATTCCGGTAAGAAACAAGAAGGAATCACTTTTTTAATGCTGGATATGAACCAACCTGGAGTTAAAGTAGAGCCGATATTAACTATGGCCGAGGATCACGATTTTAATCAGGTAGTTTTTACAGATGCCATTGCCGAAGTAAAGGACAGAATTGGAAAAGAAAATGAAGGCTGGTCAGTAGCAAAGTATTTATTAGAGTTTGAAAGAAGTGGAGGTGTTGGAGGCTCTAAGAGCTTATCGGATATTCAATTTATTAGAAAATTAATGAATAAAATTTCTACTACACATAATGACGCTAGTTTTATTGATCTGTATTCAACTAAAGTTACGGAGCTTGAAATTAAAGCTCAGTCAATTCAGTACACTGCTTTAAGAATCTTAAGTTCCTTAAAAGGAGGCGATAGCCCTGGTCCTGAATCATCTATGATGAAAACTTTGGTTACGGATCTTGAACAAGAAATATCAGAAGTAACCCTTGAGGTAATTGGCTATTATGGAATTCCCTTTCAGGATACTAGTTTAGGCTCTAATGAGCCTGCTATAGGAGACGAGTCTTTCCGGTCTATTGCGGGCAAGTATCAAAATTTAAGAGCCACCACTATTTATGGTGGAAGTAATGAGATTCAAAGAAATATTATGGCCAAGGCTGTTTTAGGGCTTTAAAATTAGATTAATAATTACAGGAGATTTTAATGAGCGATTCTAAGGATTATGTCCCGCCAAAAGTTTGGACATGGGAAAACCAAAGTGGAGGAAAATTCACAAATATAAATAGACCAATTGCTGGCGCAACTCATGAAAAAGAGTTGCCAGTTGGCAAACACCCACTGCAGCTTTATTCATTGGGTACCCCTAATGGAGTTAAGGTAACTGTGTTGTTAGAGGAGTTACTGGCCTTAGGTCACGAAGGAGCAGAATACGATGCCTTTTTAATTAATATTGGTGATGGTGATCAATTCAGTAGCGGTTTCGTTGAAGTAAATCCAAATTCAAAGATTCCTGCTTTACTTGATGTAAGTACTGATCCTCATACCCGCGTATTCGAGTCGGGTGCAATCATGGTTTATCTAGCAGAAAAGTTTGGAGAACTTTTACCTGAAGAGCCTTCAGCTAGAGCAGAATGTATGTCATGGCTTTTTTGGCAAATGGGCAGTGCACCTTATTTAGGAGGTGGATTTGGTCATTTTTATGCCTATGCACCGGAAAAATTTGAATACGCTATTAATAGATTTACTATGG
>CAJWKH010000090.1 GCA_913042085.1 uncultured Gammaproteobacteria bacterium
TAAAGTTAGAAGCTTCATTTATAGACGATCTAGGTGCAGATTCATTAGATACCGTAGAATTAGTTATGGCCTTTGAAGAGGAATTCGATATAGAAATCCCTGATGAAGAAGCTGAAGCAATTCAAACAGTAAAAAACGCTGTAGACTACATAAATAGCAATTCTTAAACCCATGCCTAAATAGGCTGACATTATGTCTGAAAGAAGGGTAGTAATTACCGGTATGGGCATGATATCGCCTGTTGGAAATTCAGTAACAGAATCATGGAAAAATATTTTAAATGGAAATAGTGGCGTTTCTAATATAACTAAATTTAACACTGAAGGGTTTGAAACTAAATTTGCTGCCACAGTAAATTATATTGCGGAAGATTACCTAGATAAGAAAGAAATTAGAAGAGTTGACGAATTCATTCAATTTGGCTTAATAGCATCAGAAGAGTGCGTTCGAGATTCAGGACTGAATATAGACAATGAGAACCTAAATAAAATTGGAGTTTCTATTGGTTCAGGTATAGGTGGTTTAGGCACAATTGAAGAAAACAAACTTGTTTTAAATAAGAAAGGTCCTAAAAAGATTTCTCCATTTTTTGTTCCAGGAGCAATATCAAATATGGTTTCAGGTTACGCTTCTTTAAAATTTGGTTTTAAGGGACCTAATATTTCAATTGCTAGTGCTTGCTCGAGTGCTAGTCATTCTATTGGATACTCTTTTAGATCTATATCTTATGGCGATGCAGACATGATGTTAACTGGCGGAGCTGAGATGGCAACAACTCCATTAGGTATGTCTGGATTTAATGCTGCTAAAGCTCTATCAACAAACAATGAAAATCCTCAATCTGCTAGTAGACCTTGGGATAAGGGGAGAGATGGTTTTGTTTTAGGAGAAGGTGCAGGGTGTTTAATGTTGGAAGAGTTTGAGCATGCAAAAGAAAGAGGTGCAAATATTTATGCTGAAATAGTAGGATTCGGAATGAGCGCAGATGCCTTCCATATAACAGCACCTCCAGAAGAAGGTGAAGGAGCAGCTCTTGCAATGAGCAATGCTTTGCTGGATGCCAATTTAGATAAATCAATGGTTGATTATGTAAATGCTCACGGAACATCTACTCCAGCTGGCGACATAGCCGAAACATTGGCAATTAAATCAGTTTTTAAAGATTCTGCTCAAGACCTGATAGTCAGTTCAACTAAATCAATGACTGGACATCTTTTAGGGGCAGCAGGAGCTATAGAGGCAATATTTGCTATATTGGCTATTAGAGATAATATTTGTCCTCCAACTATAAATTTAGAAGATCCGGATGATGGATGTGATCTTAATTATTCTGCTAATCAAGCTACTCAGAGAGATACCAGCTATGCATTGTCAAATTCATTTGGCTTCGGTGGAACAAATGCATCTTTGATCTTTTGTGATGTAGAATAAGGTGTGTTCAGTCTAAGAAATATAGCACTCGTAATTGCCACTTTACTCACTTCATTTCTATTAGTTACCAATCACAAAATTTTAATACAAGAATATTTTATTTTTGAAATTAAACACGGTTCCTCACTTAATGAAGTAGCTAATGAATTAAATGAAAGAGATCTTATTTTAAGTAGTTTTATTTTCAAACTAAATGCAAAAATTCACAATATAGATCAATCAATTAAAGCTGGAGAATATTTACTATCAACTAGTGAGTCCATATTTACATTACAAAGAAAATTTATAGAAGGGAAATTTTTTTATAGAAAACTACAACTTCTAGAAGGAATGACAACTAGAGACATACTCAATCTAAGTAAAAGTGAAGGGATCGTGGACGACATAGATAGTAATTTAGACAAACTTAAACTTAAACTCGACATTAATGGCCAGACGGAAGGTTTATTTTTTCCAGATACTTTCTACTATCAGAAAGGTGATTTATTTTCTTCTTTACTAAAGAGAGCTTTTGAAAAACAACAAACTGTTTATTTTGACCTTTGGCAATTGAGACAAGAAGACTTACCTTATTCTTCATTGATTGAGGCCATAACACTAGCATCTATTATAGAAAAAGAAGGTTTGGAGAAAGAAATGATTGCAGGGGTCTTTATAAATCGTCTTCGAAAGAATATGAAACTTCAATCAGACCCTACTGTCATATATGCTCTGGGTTCAAGGTTTGATGGAAATATTAAAAGATCTCATTTAAGAATTGATAATCCATATAATACTTACAGATACAAAGGACTGCCACCGGGACCTATAGGATTAGTAAGTCTAAGTTCAATTAAAGCTGCATTAAATCCACAACGATCAGATTTTCTTTATTTCGTTTCAATGAATAATGGTTTTCATAAATTTTCTAAAACTCTAGAAGAACACAACCAAGCTGTATTAAAGTATCAAATCAATGCAAGGTAAATTCATCACTTTAGAAGGTATAGAAGGTTCAGGTAAATCAACAAACCTGAAAGTTATTAAGGATATTTTTGATCAAAATAAAATAGATTATGTGATTACTAGAGAACCAGGAGGCGGTCCTCTAGGGCCTCATTTAAGGAAATTACTATTGGACAAAGATCAATCTATTTCACCGTCAGTAGAAATGTTACTTATGATGGCAGACAGAAAAGATCATGTAGATAATTTAATAAAACCTAATTTAGATAAAGGCGTTTGGGTAATTTCAGATAGATATTTAGATTCAACTATTGCTTATCAAGGCGGAGGTAGGCAGTTGGATATTAATTTAATCACTTCATTGAGTGCAGCATTAAAATTACCATCTCCTGATTTTACTCTACTCTTTGATTTACCTGTTGATGTTGCCTTGCATAGAGCAGAAGAAAGATCTGAATTAGATAGATTTGAAAGAGAACCAAAGGATTTTCATTCAAGAATAAGAGACTCTTACTTGGAATTGGCTTCTAACAATCATCGCATAAGAACCGTCGACAGTTCCAAAGATATAGAATCTGTCTCTATGCAAGTAGAAAAATACCTTACTGATTTTTTAAATGCTTAATCTTCCAAATTGGTTCGACAAATATACAGATTCATTATCTAAAGAGATGTTGCACCATGCTTACTTATTTTACGGCAGAGAAGGTTTAGGAAAAGAACTCCTGCTTACCAGTATTGGCAATGCAATTTTATGCGAAAGCAACAATTTAACTTCATGCAATCAATGCAAGAGTTGTAAGTTGATACTAAGCAATAACCATCCAGATCTACATAAAATACAAACAGAAGAGGGTAAAAAGAATATATCCATATCTCAAATAATAAATCTAAGAAACAAA
>CAJWKH010000091.1 GCA_913042085.1 uncultured Gammaproteobacteria bacterium
ATAATATATTTTCTTTAGGCACTCTCACGTTATCAAATTTAATATGCATATGACCGTGAGGGGCATGATCATGACCAAAAACTTGCATGCCTTCTAATATTTGAACACCCGGAGTATCTTTAGGAACAAGAATTTGGGATTGTTGTTTAGAAGGATGAGCGTCAGGACTCGTCTTAACCATGGTGATCATAATTTTACATCTCGGGTCTCCAGCTCCAGATATGTAGAACTTTTCACCATTTATAACCCACTCGTCTCCGTCTAAAACAGCACTGGTGCTGATATTTTTAGCATCAGAAGAAGCTAAGTTTGGTTCTGTCATGGCATAAGCGGAGCGAATCTCTCCATTTAATAGAGGTTCTAACCATTGTTTCTTTTGCTCTTCGGTTCCCACTCTTTCTAAAACTTCCATATTTCCTGTATCTGGAGCACTGCAATTCATGCTCTCAGATGCTAATGGGTACTTTCCTATCTCTGTTGCTACATAGGTGTAATCCAGGTTAGTAAGTCCGTCTCCAATATTTCCATCTGGATCAGGTAAAAAGAAGTTCCACAAACCTAATTCTCTGGCCTTATCTTTAGCACCTTCCATAAGCTCAATTTGTCTAGGGTGCCAAGACCATCTGTCTTCTTTTTCATTTTGAAGAGCAGAATATTCTTGCTGAATAGGTTTAATATTTTCTTCACAATGCTTTTTAACCAAGTCCATTAATGGCTGGGTTTTTTCAGACATTGAAAGTTCAAATAGTTCTGGGTTTGTGCTCATGTTATATCTCCTTAATAACTTTAATTAATATGAATACCAAATTGGTGAAGACCAAGCTCGTTCTTGTATAGTCTTCTTTAAATCTTCTCTAGGCTCATTGCCCGTTTTTATAGCATCCCACGTACTCCATCTGCAAGTAGGATTTTCAAGGACTCTTACATAATAAAATGCTTTCACAGAAGGGTCGAAGGAATTATCTGTCCAAACTGCTTTTAATTCATTAGCTCCAACATCAGAGCTAATTGAACAGTCAGTTATATCTACTAAAGATCCGTTATCAGGACACCTATTAGTTTCAGGATCTGGCATTAAGCCATCGGAACACATTACGTCAATTACTTCCTCATGTGGCTTTCCTGTAATTCTATCTACCCACCCTTTAATGATCTGTGCTCTCTGTAAAGGAGCAGAGTTTTTGTCCCTAAGAGCCCAAACCAAGAAAGAAGGGTTAGCGCCATCAGATGACTCTAAATCTTGACCCATAGGAACACCTCTTTCATAGGCTTGTTTAACTGCATCATCAGAATCCAAAAGAGATTCATCCAAGTCATATCCAGCAAAAAACCTTAATTTAATCCTGGTACCTGAAGTTGCATAAGTCTCTTTTCTTTTAAAAGCTTCGAAAATTGAATTTCTAGTATTTTCTTCTGCCCAAACAGCCGCTAAACCTGATGCTCCCCATTGATTAAAGACAGCGTTGTTAAAGTATCTATCTCCTATCTTCTTAAGATTAAGTTGTCTTATAGGAGCCTGTAATACTAATTCTAAATTTTCACCTGTTAAAGGAGCTGAACCTCTACCTTCAGGAGTCCCATCAAAGATTCCGATTTTCGAAGTAAAATTTGATTCATCATCAGATATTGCACCGGTGTGAGTATCGCTTGCCCCTACCATTCCAAACTTATAAGGATTACCACGCCCTTCTTCCGACATTCCAAGTCCGTCTAGATAAGCTTGTCTTACGTATCCTCCAAAAGGTCTGCTATATGCTGAGTTGCCAACTCTTTGATCCATTATCTCAAAATCAGCCCACTCATCATCAGGGGATAGTATGGGGTGAGTTTCAGAAGTTCCCTTTACTTGAGTCATCTCAACAATTGGTTCATTACGCATTCTAAATTCAGCATATTGCGTGCTAATTGGAAGGCCTTCCCAGTTCTCCATCTCAAACATTTGCCCATTAGAACCGTTTGAATTATGTGGAATAGCTATTGTATCCACCCCTCTTTCTCTTAAGCCATCCATCCAAGACCATAAGTCTTCCGGATTAAGTGATTTGAGTCTTGTGAAAGGCTCAACAGTAAATTTATTACCGTTATAAATAACATTCCTATGCAAGTTAGCGCTTTCAAGAGGTGGAGAGCCTTCAAAATTACACCCTGTTCCTCTTAATAAACATTTAAGGCTTGATGCTCCTTCTGTATTGGAAGATCTGGTTGTTGAAGAGGTGAACTCATAAGCAACAAAGGTGGTGAAATTACCCGGATCATTGTGTCTTTGAGCGCTTCTTATGATATCGGCCCAAGCAGTTCTGTGTACATTAACATCGAATAAAGTAGTTCCTCGAGCAGCATCACCGGTAATAGCAGCCATAAGGCGAGTCCAAACATTAGAATAATTAGCTGTATTTCTTACATAATTTTGAAAAAGATTACTTCGAGTTGCTATTGATTCCTGAGTAATATTTTCTGGTGCATTTAGATTATGGAAAGGTTCGCTACCGGCCTTGCCGTTATCAGGATCAGCCCAGTGAGATACCATGCCCAGCAACATTCCGTGATCAGTAACTGCATAAAAATCTAAAGGTTCTCTGATTTGCATTTCATATCCTAGAGGATGATTTATAGCTCCTCCTTTAGCAAATTCATATGCATCATCTGGAGTTGCGGTTGTACCAAATATATAGGCATCAAAAGAATGTTTGGTATGGACGTGTAGATCGCCAAAATATAAATTCTTATCTTCGTTAAAACCAGGAGTTGTTCCTGCTTTAGAGTCGGTCACTGCAAGATCGTCGGTGTAATCAACAATATCGTTTGGTGAAGTACAACTCCATAATCCTAAAACCAATAAAACTGTTAAACCTAACTTATAACTAGAACCCATATTAATCCCCATTTAATTGAAAACAATTTAACAATTAATAGGGTTCTTGGAAAGTCCTAGAACAACTATAAATAAACTATCTAGACTAAAAAGTGAAGAGAACTTCTAAACATCGTCTGGAAGGATATTAGCTGCTGTAACTCCTCTAAAGTTTGGAACGTACCAAATTGGAG
>CAJWKH010000092.1 GCA_913042085.1 uncultured Gammaproteobacteria bacterium
ATGGTGCCTTTTTTAGGGCAAGGGGGATGCATGGCCATTGAAGATGCTTTCACTTTAGCTTTTCTAACCGATAAGTTAAAAGACGACCTAGAGAGAGTAAAAGATTCATATCAAAGTTTAAGACGCTCAAGAGGAAGCTTTATTCAGAAAAGGTCAAACTTCCAAGGCAAATTTAACCATTTGTCTAATCCTTTATTAATGAGCCTGAGAAACTTAGCTGTAAAACTTTTCATTAAGCCTAATTTAGAGAATATTCATTCTTATGATGCTCTAAAAGAAATATCAAAAGTAGTAAAAGGCTGATACTGCTTGCTTCTCTGAAACCTTCCTATTAATCTCCTCTCTTATGTTGGGGAAAATATGAGTTGGGCAAAACTTAGAAAAATTATTGATGCAGCTGATCATAAAAATATGGAAGAGCTGACAGGGATAAAACTATAAAGCTTTGTATCAACCAGACACCAAGGTTCCTCTAAAAACTAGCATAGCCTACGGGCTTCCGGGCATAGGTGCAGGCTACATGTACTTGCTTCTGAGCTTGTATGTAATGAAGTTCTCTACCGATGTTCTTCTTATTTCTCCAGTGGTGATGGGCTTGATCTTCAGTGCATCTAGGATTTGGGATGCTTTTTCAGACCCTGTAGCTGGTTATTTAAGCGATAGAACAACTTTAAAATTTGGGCGAAGAAGAACCTGGATAATAATAAGTTGTATTCCTATATCTATAGCATTCTTTGCAGTTTTTTCGCCGCCAGCTTCAATGCAAGGAGAAGATCTAGACCGGTGGATGATATTTGCTATTTTAGGGTTTTATTCAGCTATGACTTTATTTTTTGTCCCCCACATGGCCTTGGGAGCAGAACTTTCAACAAATTATCATGAAAGAACCAGGCTATTCGGAATTCGACATATTTTTTACACTGTTGGATCAATTCTAGCTTTAGGTTCGATGCACTACTTAATACAAGAAGAGTTTAGAGTTAATGGAAATGTAAGGGAATTGGCCAGCAATCTTGCTTTGTGGTCTGTACTTATTACCTCGCTTTTAATCATTTATTCAGTATCTAGATTAAAAGAAAATCCGGACTATCAAGATAGGGTTAATAAAAATCCATTTAAAGCTTTTGCTGATGTGTGGAAGAATCCACACGCCAAGATTCTAATAATTATACTGTTTATAGAAAATGTAGGCGGCGCAGCCATTGGTGTTTTAACTTTGTATATAGCTCAGTATGTAGTTGAAGCTCCTACTTGGGCGCCCCTAATAATACTTGCTTATATGCTTCCATCTACCCTTTCAGTACCTCTATGGGTTCCACTATCAAGAAAGTTCGGTAAGGTAAATCTATGGGTATTTAGTTTATTTTTAACCGGAGTCTCTTTCGGTGGGATTTTTCTGATTTTGTTTGCTCCTGATGTTGAGGTCAGACTCCTCATAATTTTTATAGGTGCATTTTTTGCCGGAATTGCTGCTGGATGTGGAGGAGCCATAGGACCATCAATAAAAGGTGACGTCATTGATTACGATGAGTATCTAACAGGCGAGAGAAAAGAAGGGTCTTATTTTGCGGCTCTAAATTTCGTTTATAAAAGTGCCTATGGGGTTATGCTCTTATTAACAGGGTTTGCCTTAGAGTATTCTGGTTTTATTCCAAACCAAGATCAAACTATGGAGGTTAAATTTGTTTTGACTAGTTTATATGGATTATTGCCTTTGATTTGTTACAGCATAGGGGCTGCTTTGTTGTTTTATAAATTTAAGCTCGGAGAAAAGGAATATGAAAAAATTAGGAAAGTATTAGATAAAGTTGATTAATGTGAAAATTTATAAGGTCCCTATAATTGTTTATTTTATAAGGAGAAGAATATGCCCGAAATGACATTGCTTGGATGGTTTCATACTGTATTGGGCTCTTTGGCCCTAATAACAGGATTTTACAGCCTGTATAAATATAAATTTATCTCTTTGCAAGATGCCTCAGGGAGATATTACATCTATATAACATTCCTTGTTGCGGCCTCAGCATTAGGGATTTACAACCAAGGAGGTTTTGGGGTCGCGCATGTATTGGCTGTTTTAACTTTGGTCGCTTTATGTGGCGGAATAATCATGGAAAAGACTAATATATTTGGTTTCCTTTCTAAGTATTTTCAGGCTATCGGTTATACAAGCACACTGTTATTCCATATGATTCCTGCCATAACTGACTTTTTAAGAAGGCTACCCGTCGGAGATCCTTTCATAGATTCGTTTGAAGACCCTTTGTTAGCCAATTTTCATTTAGCCTTCCTCTTAATCTATTTAGTTGGAATAATTCTTCAAATGTATTGGCTTAAGAAATCAGACCAATAATTAAATTTATTTGTATGGAAAATAGAGAATTTAAACCTTTTGGGAATGTTAGTTCTTTGACTCTAGGAGGAGGAGGATTGGGCCAAGTCTGGGGGGAAACAACAAGAGAAGAGGCAGTCGCAACTGTCAATTTAGCCATAGAAAAAGGAATAACACACCTTGATGTAGCCCCCATGTATGGAAAGGGAGAAGCGGAGGTGGTTGTAGGCGAGGCTCTTAAAGGAAAAGAAATTGATGGAATTCGCGTAACAACTAAATGTAGGCTGGGGACTTTGCCGGATGATCAAGTATACGATTACTTAAGTAAGTCACTAGCAAGAAGCCTGGACAGCATGAACCTTCAAAGGGTTGACCTGTTTCTTTTACATTCTCAGTTAATAGAGGATGATTTTATTCTGCACACAAATGATGAATTTAAGCACAGGACAGCAACAACGTTGTCCTCATATTTTGATGCCGTTATTCCATCTTTTGAGAAACTAAAAGAAGAAGGAAGAATAGGAAGTTGGGGCATCGGAGGGCTCGGTCAAAATAAAGCTTTGATAAAGGCTATAAATCATGAGATTAAACCTGAAGCCATCCAATGCGTAGTGAACCCT
>CAJWKH010000093.1 GCA_913042085.1 uncultured Gammaproteobacteria bacterium
TAAAAGTGTTGAACGATGAATATGAAATTAAATCAGGACATATTGAAAGCGTCCATTCTTATACCAACGATCAAAATTTAATAGATAATTTTCATAAGAAAGAAAGAAGAGGAAGAAGTGCAGCACTTAATATTGTTATTACAGAAACTGGAGCCGGGAAAGCAGTTGGACAAGTGTTACCCGAACTTTTAGGAAAACTAACCGCTAATGCAGTAAGGGTGCCAACACCAAATGTTTCTTTAGCAATTATGAGTTTGGAATTGGGTCAAGAAGTGACTGTTGAAAGTTTAAACGATTTTCTTAGACAGAAAGCATTTCACTCAGATCTAAAAGAGCAAATAGGCTTTACTAACTCTCCTGAAGTAGTTTCTACGGATTTTGTTAGTGATAGTCATGCGGGTATAGTTGATTCAGTTGCCACCATAGTAAATGGCAATAAATGCATTCTTTATGTTTGGTACGACAATGAATACGGTTATACAGCTCAACTTCTTGGTTTGGCTAAAGAAATGGTAGGTTTAACCTACAAAAGATACCCAAATTTTAGCTAATCTTTCTAGCTTTATACTGACGTGATCATTATAATACGCTCGCGTTCTGGGCTGTATTTCTAAATATCATATAGGGAATGATAAAAATAAAGAAAGGTCTCAATATACCCATTAACGGTAAACCTGCCGAAGAAATCAATGACTCTAAAAATAGTCGCTCTGTTGCTATATTAGGAGATGATTATATTGGTATGAAACCAACTATGTTGGTTAAAGAAGGGGATGAAGTTAAGTTAGGCCAAGCGCTATTTGAAGACAAAAAAAATCCGGGAGTCATTTTTACTTCTCCGGCTGGAGGTAAGATTGAATCAATAAACCGAGGTGAAAGAAGGGCTCTTCAATCTGTTGTTATAGAAATTAACAAAGATGAGGAATCATTAGAGTTTAAATCCTTCTTGGAAAATGAGTTGAATCAAGCCACTTCAGACGAAGTAAGAGATCAATTAATTGTTTCAGGTTTGTGGACCTCTTTTAGAACAAGGCCTTATAGTAAAATTCCGCTTATAGATTCCTCCCCTTCAAACTTATTTATTTCAGCTTTAGATACACAACCTCTTAGCCCCAATCCTGAAATGATTATTAATCTCAAAAAACAAAGTTTTGATTTCGGACTTTTAGTTTTAAAGAAACTTTTAGATTGTCCAATTCACATTTCTATATCAGAAGATTCAAATTTATCTTTATCAGAAGATGACAATGTAAAATTGCATACTGTTTCTGGTCCTCATCCTGCTGGTCTTGTCGGTACGCAAATGCATTTTATATCTCCAGCTTCTTTATCAAATATTAATTGGTCTATTGGCTATCAAGATTTAATTGCTATAGGTCAATTATTTGAAACCGGTAAGATCAATGTTGAAAGAATAATCTCTATTGCAGGACCTCAAGTTAATAAACCCGCTTATTTTCAAACTAGGTTAGGAGCCTGCTCTGATGAATTAACAGCTGGTGAATTAACCCAAAGAGAGAATAGAATTATTTCAGGTTCTGTTATTTCTGGAAGAGAAGCAATTGGTCCATATGCTTATTTAGGGCGTTATCATAATCAAATCTCAGTAGTAGCTGAGCCAAATTCGAAAGATAGAGAGTTTATGAATTGGCTTATTCCCGGCCCAAGAAAATTTTCAAAGATCCCATTATTCTTATCTTCACTTTTTCCTAATAAGATTTTTAAATTTAAAGCCCTTATGAATGGATCTGATCGCCCCATAGTTCCCATAGGAGTATATGAAGAAGTTTTACCTTTAAATCTCTTACCGTCAATGCTTTTAAGAAATGTAGTTTTAATGGATACAGAAAAAATTCAAGCTCTTGGCGGTTTGGAGCTTGATGAAGAAGATTTATCTTTATGTAGTTTTGTTTGTCCGGGTAAATACGATTTTGGTTCTTTGTTAAGAGCAGGACTAACAAAAATAGAAATTGAAGGTTAAATGAGACCATTAAGAAAAATTTTAGACAACATAAAACCTAAGTTTTCTAACGGTGGTTCTTTAGAGAAGTATTACCCAATTTATGACGTTATTGAAAATCTTTTCTATTCATCAGATAGAAGAACTTTTGGTTCAGTTCACATAAGAGACAGCATAGACCTTCAAAAAGTAATGGTTGTTGTGTGGATGGCCACTTTCCCTGCAATGTTTTATGGAATGTATAATTTAGGATTTCAATCGCTTTCGGCTTTTGAGCAAATGGGCTCTATAACTAAAGATGATTGGCATTTTATTTTAATAGATCTTTTATGCAATTATGACCCTAAAAGTATATTGGATTGTATTTGGTTTGGCGCTTGTTACTTTATCCCTATTTATCTAGTTACATTTATAGTCGGAATTGCATGGGAAGTAATTTTTGCAATAGTTAGAGGTCACGAAATAAATGAAGGGGCTTTTGTGACCACAGTTTTATTTGCTCTTTGCTGCCCCCCTGATGCGCCATTATGGCAAGTAGCTTTAGGTATAAGCTTTGGTATTGTAGTAGCAAAAGAAATTTTTGGAGGCACTGGAAAAAACTTCTTAAACCCTGCATTAGCGGGAAGAGCCTTTCTTTATTTCGCTTATCCAGTGCATTGGTCAGGAGACTCAGTATGGGTAGCGGTAGATGGATACAGCTCACCAACGATATTAGGAATAGGTGCTCAAGAGGGATTGGAAGGCATTCAAATGCAGTATTCTTGGTTAGATTCTTTTTTAGGCAATATTCCTGGTTCTATAGGAGAAACTTCAACATTATTTATCCTGATAGGTCTCCTTATTCTTTTATATACTAGAGTTGCTTCTTGGAGAATAGTAGCTGGCGTCTTGCTCGGTACTTTATTAACTTCTCTATTGTTTAATCTTATAGGTTCTGATTCAAACCCAATGTTTTCTTT
>CAJWKH010000094.1 GCA_913042085.1 uncultured Gammaproteobacteria bacterium
ATAATTTCTACTTTTCCTGGAGAAGTCGTTCTTAACGGGTACCCAAAGATTAACCCTTCTGGAACTCCGTAACTTCCATCACTTGCAATGGCCGCACTGAAAGAATCATTTTCAGGGGTTACATTTTCAACAGCTTTTACGGTATCAATTGCAGCATTAGCTGCAGAAGCTGCAGATGATGCACCTCTTGCATCGATAACCGCTTTGCCTCTTTGTTGCACAAGCGGCAGGTATTCGTTTTCAATCCATTTATCATCATTGATTACTTCCGCAGCACTGGTTCCATTAATCTTAGCGTTATAAGGATCAGGGTACATGGTAGGGCTGTGATTACCCCAAATGGTCATATTACTAACTGAAGTTATGTCCGATCCAGCTTTTAGAGCCAGTTGAGCTTTAGCCCTGTTAGCGTCTAAAGCAGTCATAGCAAACCATTGCTGAGAATCATTATTCGCATGTTGCTTTCCAATTAGAGCGTTGGTGTTAGCGGGATTTCCTACAACTAATATCTTTGCTTCTTTATTGGCTAACTCTCCAATGGCTGAGCCTTGGTCTGTGAATATTCCTCCATTTATTTTTAATAAATCACTTCTTTCTTCTATTTTCTTTCCATCTATTACTATGCCTCTCGGTATACTACCAACTAACATAATCCAATCAGCTCCGTCTACACCTTCTTTAATGTCTGCAGTTGCCAACATAGAACCAGCTTGATCAAAACCGCAGTCAATTAACTCCATTATCGTTCCTTCAAGTTTATCCACTACTTGAGGTATTTCTACCAGTCTAAGATTAACTTTAGTATCTGGCCCAAAAGTTTCTCCACTAATTAATCTAGGCAACAAGGAATAAGATATTTGTCCTGCTCCTCCCGTAACTGCCACATTGATTTCTTTCATCGTTTTCTCCTTTTAATCTGGTTGAAAGATATTTCTTGAACCTTCAAAATTTACAGTACCATAAGTGTTGAGCATTTCATTTTGCATCATTCTATTTAAAAGATTCTCATCTTTTTTGGTATTAGCAATAAATCTTTTTCCGTCTTCCAACCTACCTATGATAATAGCTTTACTAGGACCTTCCCTCGAATTCAGAACTGTATAAGTCTCTATGAACCCTTTTCCGTTGGCCTCTTCTAAAAATTCAGGATGTTCTTCGTTATCAATTCCTTTTTGTAGTGAAGAGGAGTCAATAATTTGGTTCCACTCCCCAAGAAAAGGGGTAGAAGAGAAAATACCTGTTCCATGTTTAGTTAGGAACCATCCATTGGCTGTGACCATTCCAAATTTTCCAGGATTGTTCCTAAGCTTGGTCATCATACTTGCTACGGAGTTTACTACGTAAGCACTCCCTGGGCCTCCGTAATAGGGCAAGCCACCAGTAACTGTTAAATCTCTACTATCTTTTTCTGGTATACCTATCTCTTTGCGAGCAATTTGAACGGCACTAGGGAAGCAAGAGTATAAGTCAAAAAAAGAAATGTCTACTTGTGAGAGATTTGAGACTTCAAATACAGCTTCAGAACATTTTTTAATTGCAGGTGAGGAATGTAAATTTCTTCTGTCAGTAATGTTCCATATGTCATTTAAGCAAGCTCCTGCATGCATAAATATCCATTTAGATTCTGGTATACCCAGCTCTCTAGCCTTCTTAGCAGAAGTAACTACCAGAGCAGCAGATTGATTAACTCTCATGATTGAATTCATGTATTTGGTGTAAGGAAATCCTATCATTCTATTTTCAGGAGCTACTTCAACAATTTCATCTAGAGATCTATGAGTTTTAAACCAAGCGTATTTATTATTTGATGCGACCTCAGAAAAACGAGAAAAAAGACGACCAATATCGTCCATGTGCTCTTTAGAGCTCTTTCCTTCATTGCCCCTAATGCTATTAGCAAACAAAGGATAGACGGCTGAAGGATCGAAGACTCCATGCCGTTGTTCAAATTCGCTTCCTAAATCTCTATCACTACCTATTGACTCAGGCTTGCCCCCTGGGTCATCGCTCCAGTCAGTATCTAAACCCATCTTCATTCTTGAAATTAGTGTGTCCAGTGCCTCGCCACCTGCTAGAAGGGCACATTCAAGTTGACCATTTTTTATTCGATTACAAATTTCATTAAGTACAAGCTGAGGAGAATTTCCTCCAGTGGTTGTATAGATTTCATGTGGAACGGTTATCCCCAATGAGTTTCCTAGACTTCGAGGCATATTAGGGTAACCCCAAGAAGCTGCAGTAGCAGTGCTCCTGTTGGGAGTGTCAGCCACAAACCTAATAACGGAAATAGCATCAAGATGCTCAGTGACAGAAATCTCTGAGTTACAGTCTTCCAACGCTTTAATGCTAGCGGATTTTAATATATCTAAAAAATTAGGCCCACCTGATCCTTTTTCCCCTAAGTATTGAGAGCAGCCTACTAGAACAGGGGTGTCGTCATTAACATTGTTGTATAGGTTTTTTACCATATTTTATTCTAAATATTAGGGGCGTGAAGTCTAACTTCACTAAGGCAGATGAGCAATAGCCAAAATGCCAAGCTCTTTATAGAGTAAAATAGCTTTATGAAATACGACTTTGACTCAATCGTAGAAAGGAAACATACCTATAGCACAAAGTGGTTAAAGTTTTCTGACCCTAACATTATTCCTATGTGGATAGCGGATATGGATTTTGCTTGCCCTAAAGAGATAACTGACCCCATGCGTGAAAGAGTTGACCAAGGCATATTTGGTTACACAGACACGCCAGATGAATTAACTCAAATATTAAAAGACAGAATTAAATTGCGTTCTGGATGGGACATCGAAGAAGAGTGGGTTGTTTGGGTACCAGGAGCTGTGGTTGCATTAAATTTAGCATGTAAAACGGCTTTGGCACCAGGTGAGATAGTTGTTACACCATCTCCTAT
>CAJWKH010000095.1 GCA_913042085.1 uncultured Gammaproteobacteria bacterium
ATTAGTATGTCTATGGTTCCAAATTCTTTAACCACACTTTCTACTAATTTCTTGATCTCTTCTTGACTTGATATATCTGCTTTTAAGGCTAATGATTTGCGTCCCATTTTCTGGATCTCATCTGCTACGGCTTGAAGCTGACCTGACTCTAAATTTACATCAGTTACTGCCACATCAGCCCCTGCTTCAGCCAGCCCTAAAGCAAAACCTTTTCCCATATTTCTTCTTGCGCCAACAACTAGAGCTTTTTTTCCTTCTAAGGAGAAACTACTTAAGGACATATCAACTTAACAACAACTACAGGGTTTTTTATATAGGGAAGAAATAAGTAGTTTGGACGTGGAGCCACTGGATTTTTTTGAATTTGAGACATTCTTTAGATTTTCTTCATTAACTTTTAAACTTAGCTTACTTGAATCCTTTTTAGATAGGAAATACCGAGTGTCTATTTCAAATTCATGACTCCCAACGTTTGTCTTAACGACAACTTCTGAAGATTGGACACTAAAGTCTTTAAAGATCTTACCATCTCTCAATATGGTTACTTTTTCTGGTTCAGGCAGGTTAGTAATCTTAAAACTGGTTTCGTTATTTGTTTTTGTTTTATTGCCGTCATTTATTTTTAGAAATAATTTACCCTTAGTATCATCGTGAAAGGCTTTTTGTACAGCCACCGCCGGGTAATCAATTCCTTCCACTGAAGGCGAGTAGTATTTAGTTAAATTAGGTTCATTAAATAATTTTTCCCAAGCTCCGGAGTCACAAACTTCGGAACACATAGCGAGGGCAGAGAGTTGCCCTCTTGGCCAGTTCTCTCCAAGATTAAACCAGAAACCAAATTGGCTATCATTTAGCCCAAAGTATCTTGGCTCAAAGTTTTCTTCTGCAAATTTTCTTAACCTTTCGTGTGTTAACTGATCATCAAATTCTTTTGATAAAGACAATCCTAATACTAGCATTCTGTCAGCTTGACCTATTTGCTCTGAAATCGGCTCTGCGGGATCATCCCACTTTAAAAATCTAACCCCCTCTCTGTAGAGTAGCTCAGCAAACTCAGGGGCTTGGGGCTTAGCATAGAACGCTATAGCTAAAGCATGTGCGGGTTGTATTTTATGATGGTGATTTTTTAAAGCATCGTAATACATGGTTACCCATTGCAGAGTTCCTTTATTATCAAAGCCATAGTATTTGTCTTTAGTGTGATCAAGCCAATTTTTATAGGCAGAGTGAGATTCTTTATTGAATACGTTGTCATACATTTTCAGTCCTAAGCCTGCAGCTGAAAGACAAAAAGGCCAAGATTTTGTATTTTCACAATGAGGTCCCATCGGTGTCTTCGTCCATTGCTGATAAAGATGATCAACCAATTGATGTTGAGTCCATTCAAATCTTGTTCTATTCACTCCAGCTAAATCGAATGGAGAGGCCCACTTGTCATATCCACTGACATAAGTATGTAGAGCTTGAGTAAGGTTAAGCCACCCTTTAAAAAATAAGTTTCCGTCTGCTCCTATAGGGTCCATCTGTAATCCCCAAGGCGCAACGCCATTTGCGGTCCACCCAGGGGCGTCGTATTCGCCCCAGAATTCTTCAGGTATTAAAGTTCCTTTCCATAAATCTGGATAATTAGGTCTGTCGGGATCATGACCAAATTGAGATAGCCAGTCTACTGCAGCCCAATAAGTTATGGAGCGCTCCGCTATTTCATCTAAGATTTCAGAATAAACCTCTCTCCAAGCTGGCGTTCTATCAGACATGAGTCCCAGGGCATAAGTTGATTCTTGCAAATCAAAACGGGGGAAAGAGCACATCGGAGGAGTAGAAGTTTTGTCCCACCACTCTTCAGGTTCTCCGTCTTCCGTCCAATCATCAGGAGTTGTAGCCTTCTGATAAAGAAAATTTAACCAGCCTTGGGCTCTTTCATTCAACTCTAGATTATTGGTACTTTTTTGATTCATAAATTTACAGTTTAGAGCTTGGTCTAGAATTTATTTGCTCATGCCATCTATTTAGATTTTTAAGACTCTCAGAAGGCTTAAGGTCTACCATGCTAGAAGCAAAATCTATTGCAGACAATAAAGTTATGTCCGCTACAGTGTATCGGTTTCCGGCAACGTATTCTGAAGAAGAAAATTCTCTATCCAATCTCTTATAATATGCGGCTACGTTCGAATCACTCGCTTTTTTAGCATCAGGAATTTGTTCAAAAAGACCCATACTTCCAACGATTGGGCCGTTTACCCAAGAAATACCAATTTGAGTCCATAATTCCAATTCAATGTGTCTATTTCTACTTTCTACATAAGATATTTCAAAAGGGTCTTCTCCAAATAAGTTAGGCTCTGGAACAATGTTTTCTAAATACCTACATATCGCTATAGATTCAGATATACACCTACCATCTTCTAGCTCAAGAACTGGTATCTTTCCACTGGGGCTTTTTTTTAGAAATTCTGGTGTTTTATGCTCTCTCTTGAGCATGTCACAGTTCACTAACTCAAGATCAATATCTTTCTCATGAGCAAATATTTTTACACGCCTTGGATTAGGAGCTCCAGAAAAATCATATAGTTTCATAAGGTTTAAGAGATAGCAGGCGCATCACTTCCAATATAATCATCTCTTAGGGTTCTTTTTAAAACCTTACCTGTAGCGTTTCTAGGCAGCGCTTCAATAAATTCAACTTTACTGGGCACTTTAAACTTTGCAAGATTTTCTATGCAATGGGAAATCAGATCTTTTTCTTCCAGACTCTCACCAGCCTTTAGAGATATAAATGCGACTCCAGTCTCTCCCCATCTTTCATCAGGTACCCCAATAATTGCAGCTTCAGCTATTTGAGGTAACTGGTATAGAACGTTTTCAACTTCAGCCGGATAAACATTC
>CAJWKH010000096.1 GCA_913042085.1 uncultured Gammaproteobacteria bacterium
AATTCTTCTTTTGACTTTCGATCAATGTCATCTCTTCCTTCAGTGCCAAATTTCTCCATATCAAGCTTATTCTAGGATTAATTTTTAATTTTCCCTAGTTTAATAGTAGTAATTTTGAGAAGATTAGATAAGATTAATCATAGGACGAATAAATATGGCAACTTTCGAAGAACTAAAAACTGGTCTTGAGACAGCTTTTGACTCAGATGGCGCTAAAGGCGTTGAAGCAACAATTCAAATTAATATTGAAGATTTAACAAACTTTTTTATTGATATTAATGATGGTTCATTAAGCGTAGAAGAAGGCGAACATGATAATCCAGGTTTGTCTTTAACTTTTGACAGTGAAGAGACAATGGAAAAAGTGTTCTCGGGAGATCAGCAAGCAGCAATGGGTGCTTTTATGCAAGGAAAAGTTAAGTTCTCAGGTGATATGTCCTTAGGTCAAAAACTAGGATCTGTATTTAAACCTCCAGAATAAAGAATCTATCCAGCGTATTTTACTGAACACCCGTATGGTTTGGTTATAGGGTCAGATACCCTTTTTCCTTGGTTTAATTCCTTAATAGCCTTCTTTACGTAGTTATTAGCTTCTAGCAGGTCTTTAAACATAAAACCTCTTCCTCCCGCATCATCAATTGCACCTTGGTATTTGAGAAGGCCTTCTTCATTGATGACATACATATGAGGTGTTGTTTTTGCGTTATATAAAATTCCTGCTTTACCAGTAGGATCAAGTAAGACATGTGCTGGAGATGCCCCTCGAGTAGTTGTTAATTTATTTGCTTCTTCTTTGGTAACGTATCCTTGAGTGCCTGGAGCTGAAGAAATGATACTCAACCACACAACATCTTCACTTTTTGCTAATTCTTGAGTAGATTGCATATTGTTGGTCTTGTAATGCTTCGCCACAAATGGACATCCATGATTTGTCCATTCAAGGACTACTTTCTTGCCTTTAAAAGACTTTAACGAAACTTTATTCCCATAAGTATCTGTAAGTTCAAAGTTAGGCGCGTCTGTATCTATTTGGATAAAAGCGAAACCTGCTTGAGCAAATATAAATAAAATTGTTATTAAAAAATTTTTCATGTTAATGAACCTCAGTTAAGTACGATAACAATATATCTTCAGTAAGTATTTCAGGCAAGATTAAGGGATCGCCTTTAGAGGGGAACAAAAGGTATAAGGGCAATCCAGTTCTTCCGTACTGTTCCAAAGTAGATGAAATAATTGGATCTTTCCTGGTCCAGTCAGCTTCCATATAAGTTATATTCTTATCCGCTATTAATTTACTTACTTTCGAGGTCTTCAAAGCCACTGCTTCATTGACTTTGCAAGTTATGCACCAGTCGGCAGTGAAGTTAAGAAAAACTAGAGAATTTTTTTCTCTTAAATCTTTAAGTAGTTGAGGTGTGTAGGCTAGTTGATCTTGCTTTGATTCATCCAAGTCACTGTAAGACGTAGGAATTAACCATAAAGAAAAAATAAATAACAATAAAAACGGAAGACGCATTAACCACCTTACCCAATCCCTTTCTGAGTTATTTTTTTCAATTAGCCATAGACCTGTTGTAATCAACAAAGCCCCTAATAAGACCTGTATCACTTCTTGATTATTCACTTGACTGCTAAGGACCCATAAAAGCCAGAGTGCTGAAGCCCACATGGGGAAAGCCATAAACTGTTTAAAAGTTTCCATCCATTGACCTGGTTTAGGAAGAAAACTAAGCAAGGAAGGTTTTGCACTTAAGATTAAGTAAGGAAGTGAGAATCCTATACCAAGACCTAGGAAGATTAAAATAGAATAAAAACTAGGTTGTAAAAGTGCAAAGCCTATTGCAGAACCCATAAATGGAGCTGTGCAGGGAGAGGCAACAATTACAGCCAAAACTCCAGTTAGAAAAGATTCAAGAGAGTCACTTTTATTTAAAGATATTGAGCTTAATCTAGCCAAACCACTTCCTAACACTATATTGCTCATGAAAATGAAACCTAAGACTACGAACAAATAAAACAATAACGAAACAACGACAGGAGACTGTAGTTGATAGCCCCATCCTATGGATTCTCCTCCAGATTTCAATGCGATTAATAAAGCCGCAATTGTTAAAAAGCTAAATATTACTCCAAGAGAGAAAAGTAAACCTTGTTGCAGGGTCTTATAGGTTGAATCTCTACTTTGCTCAACAAATCTTAATATCTTTATCGAGAGTATCGGGAATACGCAAGGCATTACATTTAAGATTAGGCCTCCCAAGAACGCGAAGACAATTAAAGTTAAGATATTGAATTCTTGAGATGTATCTTTTGTTACCAAGGGGTAATCAATTTCAATAAAGGTTATTTCTTCGTTCTTATTTACAGCTACAACTCCCTCAAAAGATTTATTTTCAATTTCTATTTCTGAAGCCTTTATTTGGAGACTAAAGCTATCTTTATTTATCTCGTAGAATTGATTTTCAGTGTAGTTTGTTAAACCGTAGTATTTAGGAAAGAAATACATAGAGTCATACTGATCCATATTTTCAAGTTCGCCCTGAAGAACGTACGAATCATCAAGCTTTCGAACTCTATAAATGCCATTAAACTGCTCAGGTATCTGCTCTAGAGTCTGTTCTAAAAGATCTTTCGAAGTAGAAGAAGTTTTATTACCGAGATTTATAGGGATGCTAACTTCAGCTTCTTGAGGTATACATATTTCTTTACAGGTGTACCAACTAACCCGAGCATTTAAAGTTACAGGAATAGTTGTAGTCTCCGAAGTGTATATTTTGGTAAGCAGCACTACTTCATTTTCATAACCAAAAGTCATTAAAGGCTCAACTGGGATTCTTTCAGGTCCAGGCCAT
>CAJWKH010000097.1 GCA_913042085.1 uncultured Gammaproteobacteria bacterium
AAAGTATAGGCCCCCACCAATCTATCATTTGCTCTTTAACTTCTATAGGGCAAGGTGCGGCAGCGTGTATTGCAACTTGATGACTAGATAAATCAAATTGAGTTCTGACTGAAGGGTCAAATTTTAAAAATCTTACGAACATAGTTGGCACCCATTGGGAATGCGTTACCTTATGTTCTTCTATTGCTTGCAACGCACCTTCAGCATCGAATTTCTCTAAAATTACACAAGTAGAACCTTCAGCTAGAAATGCTGTGCAGAAGTTCAATGGTGCTGAATGGTACATAGGTGCTGGAGAAAGGTAGACGCTATCTTCGTTAGCTCCATAAAGTAACAGAACCCTAGATAAACTTGGATCTCCATCTTCTTTCGAATAAGGCAAAGGATCTAAGCTCAATTCTCTACTAACTCCCTTCGGCCTGCCTGTAGTTCCGGAAGAATAGAGCATTGGGCCTCCAACACACTCATCTGGAATAGGGGCTTCAGGCTGTAAGGCGATAGATTCTTCGTAAGAGAGATAAGTATCAGTCGAGCCATCAAGCATAAACTTATGAACATCTTTGAGAGAGGAATCTAAATTCAAAGCAGTGTCTTCTAGAAATTTAGAGGTTATAAAAACTTTAGCTTCACAGTCTCTTACAATGTATTCAACTTCATCTGGCTGGAGCCTCCAGCTTATTGCTGTGTATCTTAGTCCACTTCGCCAAGCGGCAAATATTATTGGAAAGAATAAAAAATGGTTTTCTAGCATGATCGCTATGGAATCACCTGGAACCAAACCTAAAGACCTAAAAAGCTGAGCTCCTTGATTAGATAAATCATTTAACTCTCCATGAGTAACCACCTTACCGCTTCCATGCATTATTAAAGCAGGTTTATTTGGAAATTTTTTTCCGTTAATACCCGGGTGCATAACTTCTCCCTTGTTATAAATTGATATTCTTTAATAAATATTGCCATACAATAGGCACTTAAGTAAAAAGAATTTTATCGATGAATAAGAATAAACCTTTAGCAGTAATCTCAGGATTCGGAGGTATTAACTCATCGGGAAGGTCTTCAAACTTCTTAGGATATAAAAATCTAGTATTTAATTCACTTCAAGAAAAGGAACAATTAGAAGTCCTTCAAGATTTAGCTATTTTACAAGGCAAGATAGAAACTGTTGGTAGTGGCTGGGAGACTGTTTCTGGAGACTCCATTAATCTTAAAGAATATTTACTTGAGAATTTGCCTTCAATTAGAAAAGACTGTTTCGTTCGAAAAATTGATAAGGAAGTCTATGATCCAGATGGTGTGATCCTGGATCAAATAAAAGCCAGTGCTGCTGGCCAACTACCCAAAGGTTTTGATCCATCAACTTATTACCCTGCAAGACAACACCCCAAAGCCCTACAAATGACTATTTTTGGCATGAGTGATGCCATTGGTCAGCTTGGATTTAAGTGGGAAGAAGTTCAGGAAAAAATAAATCCTGATGAAGTTTCAGTATTCAGTGGTGCTGCAATTGGTCAGCTAGACAGTTTTGGTTTCGGTGGACTTATGCAATCAAGAATCAAGGGTTCTAGGGCAAGCTCAAAAAATCTGGCTTTGGGTTTAGTTGAAATGTCTGCAGATTTTATTAATGCTTATGTGCTTGGTAATGTTGGAAGGACTGGACATAGTGTAGGAGCTTGCGCAACTTTTCTATACAACCTGCAAATGGGAAAAGAAGCCATAGAATCAGGTAGTTCTAAAGTATCTATTGTAGGAGCAGCAGAAGCTCCTATAACGCCTGAAATAATAGATGGCTTCTTTGCAATGTCAGCCTTATCTGATGACAAAAGAATGCTAGAACTCCAAGCTTCAAATGGTGAATCAATTGATGCAGGACCTATTCAAACTCGGGCTTGCCGCCCTTTTGGTAATAATGCAGGCATGGTGTTAGGTGAATCGGCTCAATTTGTAATCCTAATGGAAGCTAATCTTGCAATTGAACTCGGAGCAGATATTTATGGATCGGTTGCTTCAGTGCATTCTCATTCGGATGGACGCAAGAGCTCTATTAGTGGACCGGGTGTAGGTAATTATATAACCATGGCAAGATGCGCAGCAGACGCCGAGAAAGAAATAGGACTTAAACCTTTAAGACAAAATACTTTTGTACATGCTCATGGAACTGGAACTCCAGCAAACAGGACTACTGAATCACACATACTTAATGAGATAGCAAATACTTTTGGCATAAAGAACTGGCCTATTACGGCAATAAAAAGCTATCTTGGTCATAGCATGGCTCCGGCTTCAGGAGATCAGCTTATCGCTTCACTTGGAACTTGGAATAAAGGAATAATACCTGGTATTCATTCTACCGATACTTTAGCTGATGACGTTTACTCCCAAAACTTAGATATTCTTCTTGAAGATAAACTAGAAGAACCGAATTTTTATAAAGGGTGTTTCTTAAATGCAAAAGGGTTTGGAGGAAACAATGCTTCGGCTTTTATTCTTTCTCCTGAAGAGACTCAAATAAAAATGAAAAGCTTAGTTACTAAAAATAAATATAATCAATATTTAAAGAGCATAGGAGAGACTAGAAAGAAATCTTCTCAATATAATAGGTCATGTTTAAAAGGAGACTATCAGGTTACTTATAAATTTAATGAAAACGTGCTTAACGGAGAGACAGATATAGAGATTTCAAGAAAAGGAATGAAGTTAAAAGGATTTAAAAGGCCGATAAAATTTTAGTTGGGGGGAATAATGAGTAGAGATTGGAAAAAAGTAAGAAAAGAAGTTAAAGAATTCGTAGAAAACGAAGTTTATCCTGCGGAAGAGATTCTTCATAAGAGAGA
>CAJWKH010000098.1 GCA_913042085.1 uncultured Gammaproteobacteria bacterium
CGTTAATCACTGGAGCTGGAAGTGGAATGGGAAAAGCCACTGCAGAAGTTTTTGCAGCTGAGGGTGCTAAGGTGGTTGTTACTGACGTAAATTCAGAAAATGCTCAGAAAGTAAGTGATCAAATTAATTCAGATGGAGGTGAGTCCATAGCCATGTCATTAGACGTGACAAACGAGGGTCAAATAAAAGAATGTGTTTCCAAAAGTATAGAGTCTTTTGGGCAAATAGATCATCTGATCAACAATGCAGGGATTGCTTCTCCAATCAATATTGATGATGAGAACTACGAAGAAATATGGCATAACACCATGGAGGTTGTTTTAACTGGTCAAACAAGATTAATTCGAGCCTGCTTGGAACATTTACTTAAATCAGATGCTGCGCGAATAGTTAACATATCCTCTACCGAAGGATTTGGAGCAACCCCTACGCACAGCCCCTACACAGCCGCTAAGCATGGAGTTATAGGCTTAACAAGATCATTAGCTTTAGAACTTGGTCCTCAAGGAATTACTGTAAATTGTATATGCCCGGGACCAATAAACACTAATATGACTTCGGCAATAGATGAAAAAGACAAGGCAACATTTGCCAGGCGTAGGGTAGGACTTAAACGGTACGGTGAGCCTGCGGAAGTGGCCCATGCTACTTTAAGTTTATGCCTTCCAGCTTCATCTTATATTAATGGAGTAGCCCTACCTGTTGATGGAGGCCTTTCAATTAGACGAGCTTAAGGTGAAATTTATGAAATTAATTAAATATGCGTTACTTATAAATCTGTTTCTTTTATTTGGTTGCTCAAACGAGAGTGTTATCGAAGAAGATAATCTTCACAAACACACCATGATTCTCTCATCTGATGAATTTGGTGGAAGAGAGCCTGGATCGCTAGGAGGTGAATTAACCAAAAATTATATAAAAGATGAATTCAAGTCTTATGGCCTAACGCCAATAAAGGATAAATTTCTGCTTGAGGTTCCTTTATCAAAGATGGAAGTTGACCTCACTCAATCTTTTTTATCAATAGAGGTAAATGGTAAAAACAAAAATCTTATTCCTGGTAAAGAAGCTGTTTTCTGGTCCAAAAGAGTTCAAGAAAGTATAAATATTAATGACAGTGATTTGATTTTTATGGGATACGGAGTTAATGCTCCTGAATACGCATGGAATGACTACGAAGGAATAGACGTTAAAGGAAAAACCCTAGTAATTTTAATAAATGATCCTGGTTTTGGTACGAAAGACCCTAACCTGTTTAATGGTAAAGCCATGACTTATTACGGAAGATGGGTTTATAAATTTGAAGAAGCTGCTAGGCAGGGTGCAGAGGCGATGATAATTATTCATGATACCGAACCAGCCGCTTATCCTTGGCAAGTAGTAGAAACAAGCTGGTCTGGTAAACAAATTGATTTAAAACGCCCTGATCTTGGAGCGAGCAGAATTAAATTAGAGGGCTGGATTACTTACGATATTGCTAAAGAATTATTCAATAACTCTGGTTTGGATCTAGAAGAACAGAAGCTTAATGCTTTAAGTAGAGATTTCAAACCAATTGCTATGGAAGGATTAAAACTGAATGCCCAGCTTAGAAATAAACTCAGCTTCTCTACTTCCCATAATGTGGCAGCTGTTAAAGAAGGAACACTTAGACCAGATGAATATATATTGTTTATGGCCCATTGGGATCATTTAGGAACTAGAGAAGGACATTCACCAAGCAATGATCAAATTTACAACGGGGCTGTAGACAATGCCACAGGAGTAGCAGGCATTCTTGAATTAGCCAACTACTTTGGGACAAAGGAAACAGATCGATCTCTATTGTTCTTAGCGGTTACGGCGGAAGAATCTGGTTTATTGGGTTCTGAATACTTCGGAGAATACCCTCCTCTTGAATTAGCCAATATAGTTGCGGGTTATAACTTTGATGGAGTTTTGCCTGTAGGAAAAACCAATGATGTAATCGTTGTAGGTTATGGCGCTTCAGAGCTAGAAGATATCCTTAAAGATGAATTAGATAAAGTTGGTAAATACATTACACCCGATCCGTTTCCAGAAAAAGGATATTTTTATCGCTCAGATCATATAAGTTTAGCCAAGAAAGGAGTTCCAATGCTTTATGCTGATGGAGGAGTAGATAAAATTGAAGGTGGTGTTGAAGTAGGAACAAAAATTGCTAACCACTACACTAAGTTTGACTATCATCAAGCTTCAGACGAATATCAAGACTCTTGGGACTTAAGTGGCTTTAGAGAACACCTTATTATCACAAGCAACATGGCAGAAGAATTAGCCAACTCTGAAACGTGGCCAGAGTGGTACGAAGGCAATGAATTTAAATCTATTAGAGAAGAGTCTAGAAAGAAATAATTAAATCAGACAACCCTTTTTAATAGATCATAAATTTCCAATCTAGAAATATCATTCTCTCCAATGGAAGGTCCTAATTCATGCCAAGTATCCTTTTCGGATTGCATTTTCTCCCAACCAGGCAAACTAGAATCATTTGGATTTCCTGTTTTAGAAAAGTTTGTCCAGTACGAAAGCATGCAATCTGACAATTCTTGATTTTCAATAGGGCCCAAACCACCCACTCCAAAGACATAACCTATCTCATAAGCATGAAATGAACCTAGCACTTCTCCAGCCTCTCCTGAAGGTTTTTGGTTAAAGTGATAAAAATAGATTTCTTCTCCTCTTTTAGCCATCGCTTTTGCTGCGAAATAAGAAGGTGCTCCAAATAATGAATCGCCCAAAAGCCTTTTGCTTGAATTTATCATCTCTTCTTTGTCAGAAGC
>CAJWKH010000099.1 GCA_913042085.1 uncultured Gammaproteobacteria bacterium
TATTTATTAACACAAACGTTGGAAGCCATGAATTTGAAATTGATACTGGGTATTTTCTATCTAAAAAGGATTCAAGTAAGCTGAGTTTAAAAGTTAACGAAGATAATCTAAAGAATGTTTCAAATTCAAGAAAATCCAGTGGCTCTACGTCCAGACTGCTTATTTCTTCCCTGTATAAAAAACCGTGTAGTTGTTGTTAAGTTGATATGTCCTTAAGCAATTTCTCCTTAGAAGGTAAAAAAGCGCTAGTTGTTGGCGCAAGAAGAAATATGGGAAAAGGTTTCGCATTAGGGCTGGCTGAAGCAGGAGCTGATGTGGCTGTAACTGATGTAAATATAGAGTCAGGCCAGCTTCAAACCGTAGCAGATGAGATCCAGAAAATGGGACGTAAATCATTAGCCTTAAAAGCAGACATATCAAGTCAAGAAGAGGTCAAGAAATTAGTAGAAAGTGTGGTTAAAGAATTTGGAACCATAGACATACTAATGAATGTGGCTGTCATGTATCACCCAAAGTCCTTAATTGATTTAGACGAAGAGTCATGGGACAAACTAACCGACGTTAATCTAAAGGGTTACTGGTTAATGATTCAAGAAGTTTCACCGATAATGATGAATCAAAAAAGTGGAAGCATAATTAACTTAACTTCAAGAGGAGGGCTTAAAGCCCACGCGGATAAAATGATGGGAAACTACGCAATTGTTAAATCTGGAATTGCCATGATGACGCGACAATATTGCAGGTATCTAGGACCTTACAATGTAAGAGTTAATGCGATAGCTCCTTCATTGGTTGAATGGGAAGAATTTCCAGGCCAAGAAAACATAAAGAAAAAGAGCAACCCTTCGAAGAAAGAGAATAGAGAGATAACTGATGAAGAGAAATTTGAATCATGGCTTACTGGCCCAGAAAATCTTCCTCTAGGCAGAGTTGCTACTTTTGAAGAGATGGCAAATGCAGCTGTTTTTTTAGCATCTGATGCATCAAGTTACGTAACGGGAACAATTCTTAACGTCGATGGCGGTTACATGGCATGAGCAAAGACTGGACCCTCAATCATCTTGGAATGATGGTTACTAACAAAAATTCTGTGCTTAATCATTTTCAGTCTCTAGGGGTAGGAGTTAGCGCAGGACCTCAACCTTTACAGCCCTACGAAGAAGGCACTGGTGAGCTTATGTATTTTCAAACTCTTGAAGGCGATCCTATAACTCACCAATATAAAACAGGTGGACCTCATAATTTTAGGGATGGAAATTCACAAATTGGAAATTGCCAATTAGAGGTTTACCCAATGAAACCAGGTCCTGGGATGTTTATCAGTGAATATTTAAAAAAGAAAGGATCTGGAATTAATCATATAGCCTTCAATACTCCTGATATTGATAGAGATACTGAAAGGTTTTTAAAAAATGGTTGTGACCTTGTGTTTAATGCAACGGTTAACGGAAAGACTATAGAAAATTATCTAGATACGCGTAAGTATGGAGACGTAATGATATCTTTAAGACCCCCAGCTGATGAATGGGAGATTGCTTGGAGGAAAAATAATAAATCTCACCCTTTAGTAAAAAATTGGAAGTTTTTCGGAGTAGGGGTTGTTGTTAAAGATTGTGCAAAAGCTTGTGAATACTATTCAAATTTAGGTTTCTCTATAGAAAAGGAAGTTCATGAATCTCAAGATTTTGGTGTTAAGTTTTGTCATTTAAGAGTTGGTACCATGATGTTTGAGCTTATACAGCCAACTAGTGATAAATCAGTTTATAAAGAATGCCTCAATATGAGAGGTGAAGGCATTGCTGACATGTCTTTTATAGTTGAAGAATTGGAATCTGAAATTGAAAGCCTTGTAGACAAAGGTGCTGACCTCCTCATTTCAACAAATGAGTTCGCCCTATTTGATGCTAGAAGAGAAGGAAATATAATTATTAGACTCCTCAATAATGCTTAAAACTATACTTGTTTTATTGCTCCTCTTTATTTCTGTCAGCAATTTATTTGGAGAGAATATAGAACCATCTAAAAACCTTTTACATGCCCAAAAGGTCGATGAAAAAAATTATGAGTTAGGCAAATCAATAAGTTCTGATGTAAGACAGAGATGGGTGGAAAAGATATATTCAAGTGAAGGAAATAATTATATGGTTTTTAGCGGACTTGAATTTTTAAATTCCAGCATTGAAGAAAAAAAAATTATTAGAAATTTTAGAGCTTATGCAGATATATCTTATTATTCCGAAGCTCAAATCCAAGAAGTTAGAGAATTCATATCAAAAGCCGTCACAGTGCTTTGTAAAGAAAATTCTTTTAGACAAAATCTCTTTTTATTTGATGTAGAAATAATTATCAGAGTCTTAGACAAGGTGAATAACCTCTTTATAGAGATCTCGCTTAATAAATCAGTCTGTAGCAATATAGAACCTTATGGTAGATATAGGCCCATTTCTAAAAGAGATATAAGAAAGCTTAGGGAAGGGCCTGAAACTGAGAACTAATAGCTCCAAGAATGGAGCTGGCGATAGGATTTGAACCTACGACCTGCTGATTACAAATCAGCTGC
>CAJWKH010000100.1 GCA_913042085.1 uncultured Gammaproteobacteria bacterium
ATCTGAGGTTAATAGAAGATAGAAAGCAAAGATTAAAATCTAGATTTCCTGGTTTAAAAATTGAGATTGTTCATGGACAACTTAACAGTAAAGAAATAGAAGAGAAAATGATTTCCTTTCATGCTAACGAAATAGACGTTTTAGTTTGCTCAACAATAATTGAAAGTGGGATCGATGTGCCTAACGCTAACACTCTAATAGTCGAAGAAGCAGATAAATTAGGTTTAGCGCAGCTACATCAGTTAAGAGGTAGAATTGGTAGAAGCAACAAACAGGCTTATTCTTACTTCTTGAGGGCAAGACATATAATTTCAAAAAAATCTGCAGATAAAAGACTGGAAGCTCTGCAAGAAACAGATTCATTATCAGCAGGATTCTTATTAGCTTTAAAAGATCTTGAAATAAGAGGAGCAGGTGAAATTCTCGGCTCTAATCAAAGTGGTGTTTTTGACTCAATAGGTCTAGATTTATATACGAGAATGATAAAGAAAGCTGCAGACTTTATAAAAAATGGAGAACTTGATTTCCATAATCTAGACGAATTGCCTGAAGTGAATATCAATGAAAGCTGTTTAATTCCTGAAGAGTATCTTCCGGATATCAATGTAAGACTTTTAATGTATAACAGAATCGCATTAGCAAGCTCTGAAGAAGATCTAAGAAAAATACAAGTGGAGATGATTAACCGTTTTGGCTTATTACCTATTGAAATTAAGCATTTCTTTTATCAAGCAGAACTTAGATTGTTAAGCGAAGAAAATTCGATAGCTAAGATCAACTTTAACAAAGATAAGATAAATATCTTTTTTAGAAATACTGATCTAAATACCTCCCTTATTAATGCTGAAGATATAGAATCTAAGATAAATATGACAAAAGATGTAATTAAAGTAATCAGTCAAAATGCCAATTAAACGTTTTATTTTTCTTCTTATATTTTCTTATCCTGTATATGCAGTTGTTACACCCGATGAATTTATTGAAAGCTATATAAACGAAAAAGATTACGGAGAGATATATAAAATAGATTTTCTAATCTTTAAGAATCAATTTATTGAAGAAGTTGATTTAAAAGAAAAATGGAAAGATTTAGGTCCACTTAATCTTAGTGAAGAACTTCTTATAATTAAAGATCAGCCTACCCTATTAGTTAAAAAACCAGTTTTTAATGAAAAAAATCAAAATAATACAATCAAAATAAAAATAGAAAGTTTAATTCAAGATAAAACTCAATTTGAGGAAGAGGTAACAGAAAAACAAGAAATTTATAAACCGAGGTTTAATCTTTTTGAGAGAATTCTTTTTGAAAAAGAATTTGAGGAAGTAAAAAAGAAATTAGAGAATAATAAAGATTATAAAGTTTTACATTCTATTTCTTGGTATCAACCTCTTGTAAACAAAGATAAGTCTGTATTTATTTTTATACAAAATTCAAATGGTCAAACAAAGACTTATGGCGAGATACTAATTTACAAAGATAGATACCTTCATCTTGATGCAAAATTAAGATTAAGTGAAAAAACCGATTCTCAAACTGCTGAATCTGCATTAATTAAAACCATTGATTTTAACGAATCATTAAAATCAAAATCTAGGGAAGTAGAAAAAGGAACAGATAATAATTATTGGATGGAGACTATATTTAACAATATTAAAATTAATATTGGAGATTTTTCTAAATGGATATTAAATAATGAAATAACTGACTCTTCATTAGATTTAAACGCTCAAGAATCAATAGATTTTAAATACAATGATCTTTACGAGATTAATCAAGAAATTAAAATTAAAGAGAATAAATATCACTTCATCGACCACCCTTATTTTGGGGTCATTGTTAGAATTTCCTCTTTACAGACTAATTAAAACTATTCTTATCCGATAAATTCTTTTCAAGCTTCTCAAGAATTTCTTTTTCTTCTCCTGACGCCTCAGTTAATAGAGTTTTTATTTTTTCTATGCTTTTCTCTAAGGACAACCATGGGCCTTTGTCAAATAGTCTTTGATTTAGAAAATTCTGGTATCTAGACATCATATCTGGCGAAGCGAGTTCAGGTGAATGAGAGCAAATTAATCTTTCAGCTAATTCTTTATATCTAGCATCTTCAAAACCATCTAGTAATTTGCTGCGCTCTTCCCAAGGCAGGGAATGAAACCTCTCCATCCACAAATCATCTGCATCTGATGGAAAACCAGAATAAACACTCTGCTCTAGATACTTTGGTGGAGGGTAGTTTATTTGATTACTAGCCAACAGTTCACTCACTCTCGTTTGAAGTTTAACGTTTTCTTGTATCTTTCTTGCTCTTTCCTCCAATTGATCATAAGGAATATCTAAAAAGGTATCTATGTTAGGTATTTGATCTGAAGACATTACGGGCAAACTTTTATTAATCCTAACTTTTCTAATTGCAGTTCCACTGTTACCAATTTGTTCTAATAATTCTGAATCGGTTAATTC
>CAJWKH010000101.1 GCA_913042085.1 uncultured Gammaproteobacteria bacterium
TTGAGATAGATTATGACTGCAAGGGCTATTTTAAAGATGATGCTTTCACCAGAATAATTGAGGATTAGGTAACGATTAATTGGGAATAACTTGTTATCTCGAACTTATCTTCATGGATAAAAGAAAAAGCACTGGAAGCACAATAAACGCATAGGGGGCACCTTCAACACCGGGGGTTAATCCTGTTGTGTATAGATGTATCCCGTAAAAGCATATGAGACAGAATTGACGGTGTACGTCATCAGCCCATATAGGACCACTAGCACTGTAGCCATCGAATCATACTTGCAGATTTCTCTGAATAGGGTGTTAATTGTTCCTATACCCATCTACTGCCTTAGTCATCATTATCTCCTTCTTCTTCGCCCATCATTTTCAAAACCTCTGAATAATCAAGAGTTAAACAATAACCGTCAGCATAACTATCAAAAAGTTCAATGGGAAATTCGTCTCCACTATATGACATACTGAAAAGTGATTGGCATTTTTCGTCTTCTGTAAACCTTGCGTCTGTTGTTAATTCATTGAATATAGAGTTAATCGTAACTTCGCTATCAACCATTACCAATCCTTGACCATGTTCAGAATCAAGGATCATATATTTTTCTGCATCAGACCAAGCTTTCCACTGGGGTAGGTCATTGGATCTACCTTTACCTGGATCGCCTGTATAAGCAAATTCAGCCCAATAGGACATCATCTGATCTGATAATTTCTTTGCTCCATCATAAGAATCTTTGATGACTATGTTCTTAATTATGAAATTATCAAAAGCTGCTGGGTACAGGAAAAGAATTTCAAGCGCATGTGCAGCACCCACTAGAACCCCAAAATCAACTCCCTGAATAACTGGTAAGTCGTCCCAGTCAAATCTATAAACATAAGTGTCTTTATGGCCTGACTCTACCAGTTGTCTAGCAGGAGTATCAGCCGCCCTCTGTTTCCAGGAATCACTAGAGTATTGGTTTACCGCGTTATAGAAATCTGGTCTCATTATCTCTAAAGGCAATTCATCAATACCTACCCCAGAAAAAACCTTAGATAGTAAACCTTCACCCTCTCCCCACCGAACAAATCTAGGGTTCCTCATGTTAAATAGCTTGGTCTCATATCTGTTAGTACCAAAAATAATAGGTACTCGAGTCATCTGATCATTAATAAAAGACTCATAAATCCCACTTTTGCTTAAAACATGTCCATCATTAAAGACTCTTGTCATCCCACCTCTCTTGGGCCTTGCTTCTCCATAAGCAGTAAGTAATTGCTCAGGAGTTCTGCTCCTAAGATATTTTTCTATCTCTACTAATGACATGCCATTTTGTAGTTCTTTAGCTCCTTGAACATCTTTTGCTTTCTTTTCCGTGATTAAAAGCCTATTAATAATCTCCTTAGAACTATTTATTCCTGAAATTCCATCTTGTGGATAGTAAGACTCTGCGTCTTCAATCTTAGAATGAGAGACGATTCCACTCTGGACAATCGCTTTGTGAAATAAGCCCAAAGCAAGAGGAGAGGCGTATAGAGCAGCAACATTGTGTCCACCTGCAGACTCTCCAAAGATAGTCACATTGTCTATATCGCCACCAAAGGCAGAAATATTTTCCTTAATCCAACGAAGCGCCATAATATTATCTAGGGTTCCAAAGCTTCCTGACGCATCTTCTAAAGTTGATCCTTCTTGCCTCAAAGCAGGATGCCTAAACCAACCCAAATTAGACATTCTGTAATTGACAGTTATTACAATTACCCCATGATTTGAGACTAAGTGACTAGGATCATAAGTATTTGCTGAACCTATAATGTTTGCTCCACCATGTATCCACATCATTACAGGCACTTTCTTATTAGCCAATTCTTCAGACGACCAAGCGGGCGACCAAATATTTAAATAGAGGCAATCCTCTGAACCAGTCCAGCCGCCGTCTTCGCCTGTCATAAGACCTTTAGGCTGGAAACACTCTTGAGAGAATTTTTTGGCTTCAAATCTTGATTCAAACGGTTCAGGAGGTCTGGGGGCTTTCCATCTCAATTCATTTATGGGAGGCTGCGCAAAAGGTATGCCTCTCCAAACATAAGTCTCAGCCTCTCTAACTCCTATAACTTCTCCCTGAGCTGTAATCCTTGAAGAGTTTTCATCCAAACCCTTACTACAACCAAACGATACTAAAATAGCTAAAAATAATGTTAAGTTGTTTTTTTTCATTTTGCTCCCTGTTCTATACCATTTAAGGTCTCATTATTCTTTCTTTTCTTCGTACCCCAAGCCTAACAATTCCTGTCAGCTAATTCACAAAAGAAATCTTTGTACGTCGTCAGCCCATATGGGACCATTAGCACTGTAACCATCAAAGCTTACTTGTAGATGCCTCAGAATGTAGCCCGTCAGCACTAACTGGACAAACAAGCTGTGTTTCCACAACAACCGGTATAGTCTTCCACGTGATGAATTCCAATGAGGCG
>CAJWKH010000102.1 GCA_913042085.1 uncultured Gammaproteobacteria bacterium
CATAGACATAATCGCTTTAACAATACTGAATACAATCTTGAACCAAATGTTAAATCTTCACCTGGGGGCTTGAGAGACATACATACAATTGACTGGATGCTAAAGAACTTTCAAAGAAACTTTTCTCAAGACAAGATAGATCTAGAAAATATACTAACAAGCGATGAGAAGAGAAATCTTGATAAATCAAAGCATTGGCTGTGGACTATAAGATATCTACTCCATGAGGAAGCAAAAAGAGAAGAAGACAGATTGCTATTTGAACATCAAATATCTATAGCTAATAAATTATTCCCTTCTGTTACCAACCCAAGTGCTGCTGCAGAAAAATTAATGCACAGATATTACAGATCTGCACTAAGTATCTCTGAAATAAATTCAACGGCCCTGCAGGCATGTAAAGAAATAACGGCGAAAAATAAACTATCTCACAAGAAGACAATAGATAAAAACTTTTACGAAAGAAATAAACTCATCCATCTAAGCAACCCGAATGGGTTTAGACAGAATCCTTCATTATTATTGGAGTTGTTCATAAGACTGACTGAAAATCCTCATTTAAAGGGCATTTCCTCTCAAACACTTAGATTTCTAAAAAGAGACAGAGAATTAATTGACTCAAGTTTCAGATCCAAGGATAAAAATATAAATTTATTCCTGCAATTACTGCAATCTAATAGGTTAATTGTTACTCAATTAGAAAATATGAAAAATCTTGGTATTTTAGGAAGGTATTTACCTGAATTTGGAAGGGTTACTGGGCAAATGCAATATGATCTTTTCCATATTTACACAGTGGATGCCCATACCTTGCAAGTCTTAAGAAACATGAGGAGAATGATTCTTAAAAAGTCAACGACCACATATCCTTTAGCAACAAAATTAATTCAAAATATTCCTAAAATTGAAATCTTATATATTGCCGGGCTTTACCACGACATTGGTAAAGGCAGGGGGTCAGATCACTCTAATTTAGGTAAGTCAATAGCTGGGAAGTTTTGTTCAAAGCATAAATTTAAACAGGAAGATAAAGAAATCGTTGAATGGTTGGTTGTTAATCATTTATTAATGTCTGTTAAATCTCAAAAAGAAGATTTATCGGATCCTAATGTTATAAGTCAATTTGCAAAAAAAGTTAAAACAAAAGAACGCTTAGATTACTTGTATTGCCTGACAGTGGCAGATGTTAGTGCCACTAACCCTAATTTATGGAATTCATGGAACTCTTCTTTATTAAGTGAGCTATATAACAAGACGCTTGAATACTTAAATAATAAGGATTCTGTAATACTGTCTCCAGAAGAAAATAAAGCAATGGCCTTAAATTTGTTAGCCGAGAATAAGAAAATTGAAATTAGCGAGGTAAAGAAATCTTGGAAGAATTTTTATTCTGACTATTTTGAAAGTTTTAATGCTAGAGACCTGGCTTTGCACGCTAAAAACCAAAAAAACTTCAATAATGGGAGCTTGGTAAAAATAATTGAAAAAGATCTTGATACCTTGTCCACTATTATGGTCTACACCAAAGATAGAGCTAATGTTTTTGCAACTATCATTGGGATATTAGACTCTGAAAACATAAATTTCTTAGATGCTAAATTATTTGGAATGAAGAACAGTTTTTGTCTTGATTTTATAACTATTAGCAACCAGGCTGGAGAGGTAATTTCGAAACACTCCAGTGTAGCTAAATCTTTAATAATAAGACTTAAAGAAGCGCTTGATCAAGAGGTTCTATCTCCAAAGATTGTTAAGAGAAGGCAGCCCAAACATCTAAAGCATTTTAATACAGATACAATAATTACCTATAAACACGATATGACTCACAGATGGACAGAGATTGATATCAAAACTTCTGATAGACCTGGTTTATTAGCTTCTATTTGTCAGGTATTTCTTGACCATGGCGCTTTAATTAGAAAAGCTAGAATAGCAACTTATGGAGAACGTGCTGAGGACAAGTTCTGCATTACCTCTAAAGAAAATACCCCTTATTTAAAGAAAAAGGATCTTGAAAGATTAATTAATGACATGAGTGTATCTTTGAGCAGCTTAAATAAATGAATAAAAATCTAGATTTTTTGACTGAGTATCCTTTTTACTTCTTAAGAGAGCTTTTATCTACTGTCGAAAATAACCCTGAAGAGACTTTAGGTCTTCATATTGGAGAACCAAAGAATATTCCTCCTAAAGAAGCACTAAATCTCTTAAATAACCATTCTGATTTATATTCTAAATACCCAACTTCTAAAGGTGAATATTTTCTAAGAGAATCTTATTGCAACTGGTTAAAAAGTAGATTTGGTATTAAATCTATAGATTCTGATAAAAACGTTTTACCTATAGCTGGATCAAGAGAGGGTATTTTTTCTTTTATTCAAGCAACGATAGACACATCGAAGAAAAATCCTACTGTAATTATTCC
>CAJWKH010000103.1 GCA_913042085.1 uncultured Gammaproteobacteria bacterium
ATCCTTTTACGCCTTCTGAAAGAGATGGTTTGTTATATGGTCGAGGAGCAGCTGATATGAAAGGAAGTGTAGCTGCTTTCATTACTGCCATTGAAGAATTTATAAGTGAGAACAAAGAAGATATTAAAGGAAGAATTGGCGTTATGCTTACTAGCGATGAGGAAGGTCCCGCAGTAAATGGAGTTGAAAAAATTGTAGAGGAATTAAGTCAAAGAGATGAAAAAATAAATTGGTGCTTAATCGGAGAACCGACAGCAAATAAAGAAGTTGGTGATGTTATCAAAATAGGTAGAAGAGGATCTATAGGAGGTAATATTAAAATTTTAGGTGTACAGGGGCATATTGCTTATCCTCAAAACGCTAAAAATCCTATCCACTTGGCTGCAGGGGCTATTAGTGAAATATCTGAATTGAGTTGGAAAGATGAAACAGGAAAATTTCAAGACAGCGTTCTTCAAATCTCAAATCTTAATTCTGGAACTGGAGCTTCAAATGTAATACCAGGAAGCCTCACGTTAGACCTTAATGTAAGACACTCCCCTTCCACTACAACAGAGGAAATTAAAGTCGCAGTAGAAAATATTTTAAACAGCCATGCTTTAAGTTATGAAATTAAATGGACTAAAGGAGGAAGCCCATTTTTAAATACTCAACCTTCCCTAATAGATTCTGTTAAAGAATCAATAGAATCTCTAACTGGCATCACACCAGAACAAACAACAGATGGAGGGACCTCCGATGGAAGGTTTATAGCTCCGACAGGAGCTGAAATTGTTGAACTAGGTCCAGTTAATGAATCAATTCATAAGATTGATGAGCATGTCAATATAGAAGATCTATCTCTTCTATCAAAAATTTATGCAAACGTGCTACAAAGATTACTTACCTAGTAATATTAACTATCTTCAATTTCAGTAGTTGCTTTTACAAACTTATTGGAAATAAGTAAGACTATGCCCACAACAACCAAAGCTAAAATAATTTGGTTAAACAATGACGGCATACTCGATATACCTGATTCAAAAGACTTGCTGGCTAAAAGTCCTGCTAAACCAGCAGCCAAAGAAGAAGATAAGAACCATATACCCATCATTTGTCCTTTATATCTTTTGGGGGCATATTTGGCAGTAGCTGATAATCCAACTGGGCTTAAACATAATTCGCCTAATGTATGAAAGAGGTAAGTTAATAGTAGCCACTTAACGCCTGCCTTCTCATTTTCTAAAGCAACTTCTACGCCAAAGATCATTACAAAGAAACCTATAGCCATCAAAAAACATCCTACAGCAAATTTCTGAGGTGTATCCAAATCTAAATTACGCTTTCCTAAATTTATCCAAAAGGCTGCGAAGAAAGGAGCAAATATAACTACCATTAGTGGATTTGCAACTTGTAGAAATGTCGCAGGCATTTCCCATCCAAATATAAATAAATCTGTATAGTCCTTGGCAAAAAGATTTAAAGAAGAGCCACCTTGATCAAAACCTGCCCAAAAAAGAACTGAACCTATAAATAATAATAGCAACATAGAAATGTTGCCTTTCTCTGCTTTATTTAACCCAGCAAATAAATATAAATACACAAAGTAAAAGATAGCTACCAACAATATCAAATACACAATTATTTGATTAAGTAATTCTGGATCAATAGTCCACAAACCTACAAAAGCAGAAATAATTACAAGGGATAAAATAACTGAACCGATCGAAAAGATTGAGAAGTACCTTGAACTGTCCTCTCCTTCTTCAAGAGTAGGATTTAAACCGGCCTCTCCTAATGAAGCTTTCGAAAAAATATATTGAATTACTCCAAAAGTCATCCCTACTCCGGCGGCCCCGAATCCCCAATGCCAACCAACTTTTTCTCCTAGATAACCGCAAACCAAAAAACCCAACATACTGCCTATATTTATAGACATATAAAAAATGGTATATCCAGCGTCGACCCTTATGTCACCTGGTTTATAAAGTTGACCCACTATTGTAGAAATATTTGGCTTTAAAAGACCCGTTCCTATAGAGACGAATACCAGACCTAAAAAGAAAGTTTTTTCAAAAGGCAGGGCAAGAATGTAATGTCCTAAAGTAATAATAATTGCGCCTATTAATACCGTTCTTTGGGCTCCAAAGATTTTGTCTGCTACCCAACCCCCAGGAACACATAAGAAATATACAGAAGCTCCGTAAACGCCATAAATTGCCATGGCAGTACCTGTATCTAAATTAAGACCCCCTTCTACAACTTCTCTTGTCATAAAGAGAACCAGCAATCCTCGCATTCCGTAATAAGACATTCTTTCCCACATCTCGGTTAGAAAAAGAGTAACTAAACCTTT
>CAJWKH010000104.1 GCA_913042085.1 uncultured Gammaproteobacteria bacterium
TGGCAAAAGAATATAACGCCTGGAGAAAAGAACCTACTTACGCAGGTCTTTCGATTCTTTACGCAAGCTGATGTAGAAGTGAATAACTACTACATGGGTCATTGCATGAATGTCTTTAAACCAACAGAAGTTAAGATGATGCTTTCTGCCTTTTCTGCCATGGAGACAGTACATATGGCGGCTTATGCCCATCTATTAGATACGGTGGGATTACCTGAAACAGAATATTCAGAATTTTTAAAGATTAAAGCTATGCGAGACAAGTATGATTACTTACAGGGATGTAAGTCAGATACTTTACATAATATTGCCAAGACCGTAGCAATCTGTAGTGCTTTCACCGAAGGTGTGCAGTTGTTTGCGAGCTTTGCAATCTTACTTAATTTTCCACGACATAATAAGATGAAAGGAATGGGTCAGATTATTACCTGGTCAGTGCGAGACGAAACACTTCATTGTAGTTCAATGATTAGGTTATTTAGAGAGTTTATAAAAGAGAACCCAGAGATTTGGACTCAACGATTACAGAATGAAATTTATGAGGCGTGCAGGATTGCTGTTGCCCAGGAAGATGCGATGATTGATCTATCTTTTGAGCAAGGTCCGTTAGAGAATTTAAAAGCTAAAGATGTTAAGCAATATATTAGATGGATTGCCAATCGAAGATTAGAGCAATTAGGTTTAAGTAAGTTTTATAATGTTAGCAAGAATCCTTTGCTTTGGTTAGATTCAATACTAAATGCAGTCGAGCATATGAATTTCTTTGAAGGTCGATCTACTGAATATTCTAAAGCTGCAACAAGAGGTACGTGGGAAGAAGCTTTTAAAGATCTTAAGTCACCTTACTTTGATATGTTAGAGAAGAATAAAATAGTTGGAGAGAAGGAGTTCTTCAAACCCAATGTGGAATCCTGATAAATTATATATTATTTTTATGACGGGTGTTATTGTGGTTCTTTCTTTACATCTTCTGTATCAGTATGGGTAGATGTCTTCGGTAATTCCTTTTCTTTTTTTTCTGGCTCTGGTGATTTTTCTAGCTTGGGCTGTTGTTCACTGGAGGTAACATTTAAAATCGGTGCGTAATCGTCTAAAATTTGTTTCATCTTGGCTTCTAATTCTTGTTCTGACATGTCTTCTAATTTCCCATGCTTTATTATTTTTCGTTCTATGTATAGGCCTCCTGCTTTGCCGCGATTTGTTTCTGCGTTCACAGCTGCCGAGAAACTGTTCTTCTTTAGAGCCGCCTCACGAAGTCGAGCCAATTCAGCCAAGTGAGTATCATAAGTAATTTTGTGCTTTTCTAATCTTTCCTCTTTAAGCCTACCAACATACTGAACAACCAAAGGACTATATCTAGGATTCAATAGTTGTGATCCTTCAACTCTAGCACTATTCTTTGCGTATCCAGCAGCGATGGCTGCTTCACCTTGAGTCATAGGTCCTTCAGGTCCACCGAATACTACGAACTCGGCAAATCTCTTTTGCATCTCTGTTAATCTTTTTGGTACACCCATACTTGACAATTTAAGTTAACACTGTTAAAAAGTCAAGATAATGTCGAAAGAAAATGGACATATAGAATCTAGAGAAGATCAATTACGCAAGGAAGTTGATGAGCTTTTTAAAAGATTATCTGAACTTCTTGAGATCAATGAATCTCACCAGAAATTAAATGGAAGATTGCGTGAAAGAATTGCTGAGTTAGAAGATGAATTGTTTGAAGTTAAATCTGACAATACTAAATTGGCTCAACAAATAGACGATAAAATAAATACTATGCGAAAGGCAGGAATGTAATGCAGGTCAAAGACCTACAACAATTTTTATCTAAATTTACTGAAGCAAATGCAACAGGCACCCGTCAGGGAAATGCTATTTCAAATGCAGTCATCATGGTTGAGATGAATGGTTTCCTTCACGAAATTAAAAGAATGGAAGTGCACGAACATTCGGTTCCTATCATAGGTCATTCTGGTCATACTGCTCATAGATTAGTTATGAAAACTCAAAAAGAATCCCCACTTATTATGCCAACGAAGCTGAAGGATGACTACTGACGTTAACCCTAAAAACAAATGGGTCCAGAAGCTAAATTATATAAAAAACTTAAAGCAAAAACCCCTCGAATTATTTGGAATAGGATTGAAAATCTTAGTATTCCTGGTATGCCTGATTGCTTGGGCTACAACAGTCATGGCCACTTTTTCACTGTTGAGTTAAAAATAACGAAAGCTAACAAACTCAAATTTTCGCCACATCAAATCGCGTGGCATGTTGCTCATCCTAA
>CAJWKH010000105.1 GCA_913042085.1 uncultured Gammaproteobacteria bacterium
CTAACTCAGATCCTTGCCAGAAGAAGTAAAAATAACCCTTTATTGGTAGGAGAGTCAGGTGTTGGTAAAACAGCTATAGCAGAAGGACTTGCAAAACTGATAACTGAAAAAAAAGTACCAGATCTTATTAAAGACAGCGTGATTTATTCTTTAGATATGGGGTCTTTGCTAGCCGGTACAAAATATAGAGGAGATTTCGAAGAAAGACTAAAGGCTGTTTTAAAAGAATTAGAAAATGATGAGTCAGCTATTCTTTTTATTGATGAAATTCATACGGTTATCGGAGCCGGTGCAACATCGGGTGGAGTTATGGACGCATCAAATTTATTAAAACCAGCTCTGGCTAAAAGAAGTCTTCAGTTTGTAGGTTCAACAACTTATAAAGAATTTAGAGGCATATTTGAAAAGGACAGGGCATTATCCAGAAGGTTCCAAAAAATAGAGATACCTGAACCATCTGTAGATGAAACAATTGCTATATTAAAAGGTTTAAAAACGCGATTTGAAGAACATCATGAAATTAAGTACACAGAAGGTGCATTAAAGGCAGCTGCTTCATTAGCATCAAAGCATATAAACGATCGTTTTCTACCTGATAAAGCAATAGATGTTGTAGATGAAGCCGGAGCAAGACAAAAATTAGTTACTAAATCTAAAAGAAAGAAGACTATCTCGGAGATAGACATAGAAAAGATAATTGCTTCTATAGCTAGAATTCCTGAAAAAACAGTTTCTTCTTCTGATAAAAAGTCTTTAGAGAAATTAGAAGAAAATTTAAAACGAGTTATTTTTGGACAAGATCAAGCAGTAGAAAGTTTATCGTCATCTATAAAGTTAGCTAGAGCAGGACTAAGAGCAGAAGAGAAGCCTGTTGGTTCTTTTCTATTTTCTGGTCCTACTGGAGTTGGAAAAACAGAGCTAAGCAAGCAATTAGCCAAGATCATGGGTATAGAATTTGTAAGATTTGATATGTCTGAATATATGGAAAGGCATACTGTTTCAAGATTAATAGGAGCGCCTCCCGGTTACGTAGGCTATGATCAAGGTGGATTGTTAACAGAATCAGTTACTAAACATCCTCACTCAGTTATTTTGCTTGATGAAATAGAGAAAGCGCACCCTGAAGTCTTCAATATTCTTTTACAAGTAATGGATCATGGAACATTAACTGACAACAACGGAAGAAAAGCTGATTTTAGAAATACTGTAGTAATCATGACAACAAATGCAGGGGCTCAAGATATGAGCAGGGCAAGTATGGGCTTTCAATCTCAAGATCACTCAAGTGATGCTACAGAAATGATCAAGAAAACATTTTCACCTGAATTTAGAAATAGACTTGATGGCATAATTCAGTTTAATCCTTTACCAGTTGAAGTTATAAGGACTGTAGTAGATAAATTCTTAGTTGAATTACAAGTTCAATTAGATCACCAAAAAGTTCTATTAGAAGTTTCTGACGAAGTTAGAGATTGGCTGATAGAAAATGGATATGACAAAAATATGGGTGCTAGACCAATGGAGAGACTTATTCAAGATTCTATTAAAAAGATGTTAGCCGAAGAAATATTGTTTGGTAAATTATCTAAAGTAGGCGGAACCGCTTATGTTGATCTTAAAGATGGTGAAATCTCAATTGAATTTAAAGAAAATTCGAAGAAAAAAGAGAAGGTATAAAATTGAAAAAATTAACTTTATTTTTTTTACTTTTTTCTCTTTCTATAAATTCCTTTTCTGAAGAACCTGCTACTGCCCAAACCAATCCTGAAGAGAGTATTCTTTTTTGGGACGAACAGCAGAAGATAAATGGATTTAAGACTGGTTATAACTTTATTCCATCTAGGGCTGTCAATAAAAGTTCGAAACCTTATCCTTTAAATTACTTATTATTAGATTTTTCTCAACTTACCTATCAATACAAAGGTAAAACTTACACTTTAGAAGACTACATTAATAAATTTAATGTAGCAGGGATGATGATAGTAAGGCGGGGCAATATACTTTATGAAAACTATAGTTTTGGTAATGATAAAAACTCTAAATGGATTTCCTTTTCGGTAACAAAATCAGTTACGTCTATGCTGCTTGGTGCAGCTATACAAGATGGTTTTATTAAAAGCATTAATGATCCAGTAACTAAATATTTACCTGAACTATCTGGAAGTAATTACGAAAAGGTTTCTATTAAACATATTCTTCAAATGTCTTCTGGG
>CAJWKH010000106.1 GCA_913042085.1 uncultured Gammaproteobacteria bacterium
GCTAATGGAGCTAGGGCAAGATTTAGAGGGAAATTCCAAGGGCTAATTGCACCTACAACACCTTTAGGTTGATATCTAATTTCAGCTTTTGCACCTAAAAGAGAAAGAGCTGATCCTAATGGAGCTATAGCTGCTTTTCTTTTTTCAGTTTTCATCCATTTTTTTAGATTTTTCTTCGCATGCATCATTGGCCCTATAACTGAATCAACTTCAGTGGCTGCAGACATTACTGGGTCTCTATTCCCAAAATCATCTTGCAGCGCAGAAATTATTTCTGATTTATACTTGGTAACCATGGAAACTACCCTATCTAAACGATCGGACCTAAGTTCTAGACTAGGTGCTCCTTCTTTAATATTTAAGTTCTTTTGAAGCTCTAATACTCTATGCATATTTTGTATAGTCTCATTGCTCATGTCTTACTCCTTAATTAAACTGATCTTTTAGCTTTATCTTTTTCGTTACTACTTTTAATTGTATCTCTAATGGCTTCCCAATCCTTATCTTCAAGTGAAGCTAATGCTCTATAGAAAGTTCCACCTGTTAGGTATTCAGCTCCATCAATAGCAATTGTTTGCCCATTTAAATAGTTACAACCATCAGACATAAGAAAAGTAGCTAAGTTCCCTAATTCTTCCATCTCCCCCACTCTTCCCATAGGGTTTTGACTGTATGTTCCGCTTGAATCAGAACCTGCAGCATCTGGATCTTGACCAGGAGATAATCTAGCCCAAGCACCTTCTGTAGGAAAAGGTCCTGGCGCAATAGCATTTATTCTTATTCCAGTTTTCCCCCATTCCGTTGCTAAAGATTGAGTCATAGCATGAATACCACTTTTGGACATGGCAGAAGGTACTGTAAAAGCAGATCCTGTCCAAACCCAAGTTGCTAAAATTGATATGATATTTCCACCCATTCCAAGTTCCAACCATCTTTTTCCTATGGAATGAGTTACGTAGAAAGTTCCATGAAAAACAATGCTAGCTATAGCGTCGAAACCTCTATGAGATAGATCTTGCGTTCTAGAAATAAAATTGCCAGCAGCATTATTAACTAGGCCATGTATAGGAGCTTCTTCAAAAATCTCGCTTATAGTGTTATCCACATCTTGAGGTCCTCTTATATCTAAACCATAACATTTAACCGAACCTCCCTGTTCATCCATAAGTTCTTTAGCAGTGTCCTCTAATACACTTACTCTTCTACCACAAATTAGAACCTCTGCTCCGTATTTTAAGAAATATCTAGACATCTCTTTTCCCAAGCCGGATCCACCGCCCGTTACAAGAATTCTTTTTCCTTTAAGTAGATCGTCTTTAAACATGCTATCTCCTTTATTAAATTGGTCAGTTACTATATCAAATAACTACGTTTTAACCCTTATTTTATTGCTTAAGGTAAGTCCGAAGGTTCTTCGATGTAGGTTTTATAGTCTTTTCTGTAATTCTTTTTTCTTATCCATTTATGCCTTTGATTACTTAATACAAAAATAAAACAGAAAAGCATCATGAAAGACCCTAATAAATAGGGATAAGAAGGATTTATTGTGTATAAAGGCATAGAAATAATTGGAGAAATAACGTGACCTACAGGAATTACCATACCTAAGAAACCACTGGCTGAACCTTGATTTTCCCTACCAACTGACAGTGAAAGAGAAGCAGATATACCTGGGCCTAACATTCCTCCTCCTAAACCATAGAAAAATAGAGAAATATAGATATGGACAAGAGCAGTGCTATTAGCTATTCCTAACAAGGAAAAGAATGTAAAAAAAATTCCTAATCTGATTAAAGATCCAGGAGAAGTTTGTAGTCTATCAGCTATCAATAACTGACCATTTAGAATTCCAAGTGCAGATAACATAAAGCCAACACTCGCAAGAGCTATAAAATTGGTTGAATTTGGATCAATTACATCTTGAAAATAAAAAGAAGATGTCTGCACTAGAGCTGCGTTACAAACACCAAAAGATGCAGAAACTATTAAAAATGGCCAAACACGTTTATCAAAAAGAGAAATCTTTTTAAAATCTTTTTTGCTATTTGATAACGGAGGTGATTTTTGTTTAGTGATTAAGAAAATAACGAAAAGAGCTCCTAAAGCAAAAAGATAAAAAGGAGCGGTATAAGAAATAAGTAACAGAATTCCAGCCAAAGCTGGTCCTATAATTCTTCCCATAGAAAA
>CAJWKH010000107.1 GCA_913042085.1 uncultured Gammaproteobacteria bacterium
GACGCACATTGGGGTTTAGATGCTAAGTTCTTAGATGAATTAGGAGGTTGTTGTATTTATGCAACGTTGAAAGATTATGTAAGAGTAGGCATTTTTGCTTTAAATCAAGGTAAGTTAAAAAATGGAACAGAAGTCCTTCCAAAAAAATGGATAAAAGATTCCACAAAAGCCTCTAAAGCATTTAGATATTATGGTTACCAGTGGTGGTTGAGTGGACCTCCTTATAAATCTTATTACGCTCAAGGTATCTTTGGTCAGATGATATGGATAGACCCGCCCACTCAAACAGTTATTGCGATGCACAGTGCATGGGATAAGGCTTGGACTCCAGAAGCAGATCAGCATAAATTTGCCTTGCTTACGGCAATAATGATTAAACTTTATAATCTGTAGGGGCTCTATCTTTCTCTAAAAATGATTCTTCCTTTGGAAAGGTCATATGGAGTTATTTCTACTTTGACTTTGTCTCCAGTAAGAATTCTTATGTAATGCTTGCGCATTTTCCCTGATATATGCGCAGTAACTATATGATCATTATCTAGTTTTACTCTAAAAGTAGTATTAGGAAGGGTTTCAACGACCTCACCATCCATTTCTATTAAATCTTGTTTCGCCATATATAATACATTTTCTACTAGTTAGAAGAATTTCTAAAGCAAAAGATGAAAGAAAAAGAATTTAAATTTACTAGGCTGCTACTTTTCTTGGCCTTAATTACTATTCTTATAGCAATAGCGAGTTACATTTTAGATAAATTTATACTAGTCTATTGATTGAACTATACCTTTATCAATCAAAGCTTGAATCTTATTTTCATCGTACCCAGCCCATTCTCTTAAAATCTCTTTAGTATTTGTACCTAAATGAGGAGGGGGCGTGTAAGAATCTTCATTCGTATACGATAATTTTACAGGATTCCCAGGCATTTTTACTTTTCCACCGTCAGGGTGTTCTACCTCTACAACCATATTTCTATGAATTACTTGTTCATCTGTTAAAGCTTGACTAAAAGTATTTATAGGGCCACATGGAACTTTTGCATCATTCAGAGCCTGAATCCAAAATTCAGATGGTTTAGTTGAAAGAATTTTGTTTAATTCAGATTCAATAAATTCTTGATGTTTTAATCGATCAACTGATTTACTGAATTTAGAATCTCTTAGACTGTCTACATTTACAACACCCAAAAGAGCTTCCCAAAAAGCATCTGTAATGACTGCTATGACAACAAAACCGTTTTGAGTAGTAAAGCTGTTGTAAGGCACGTGCACGAAGTGAGCATTACCAATGGGTTCTGGATCTATATTTGATAGAGTTTGCATGGTAGCCATGTAAGTCAAAAGTGATATTTGTACATCTAAGAGAGACATGTCTATATGTTGACCCTTGTTAGTTTGTTCGCGAGAGAGGAGGGCAGATAGAATTCCAATAACACTATATAGTCCAGAGCCTAAGTCTCCTATTGGTATCCCAGCTCTTGTAGGTGTTGCGGCATCAGGTCCTGTCACAGACATGCCTCCACTATAGGCTTGAACTATCTGATCATATGCAGGTCTAGAAGAATGGGGTCCAGTTTCACCGAATCCTGTAATAGAGCATGTGATAATTCTAGGATTGACATGTTTTAATGATTCAAAGTCGATTTTTAACTTTTTTACGACGCCTGCACTAAAATTATTAAGAACAACATCAGCTGATTTAACAAGATCATGAAAAATATGTAGTCCTTCATCTGATTTAAGATCTAGAGACACGCTTTTCTTGTTTCTATTAAGAGTGAGGAAATAGGCACCAAAGTTTTTAAAAGAATAATTAGGGTCAGATTGCAGTAAACCCCTTGTCATTTCACCTGGAGCTAAAGGTTCAACTTTAACTACTTCAGCACCTAAATCGGCTATTACCATACCAGCGTAGGGCCCAGCTAACATATGGGTCAGGTCTATTACTTTAATCCCGTTAAGAGGCTTCATAACGTCAGCATTGTACTACATGCTAGATATCCCTATAAGCTTATAAAAGAGAAGGGATATAGTGTCCTGTTATTAATATTGTGGATAAATATGTAATTTAACATAATATATATTATACGAACATATAATAACCTAATGTAGTGTTTTA
>CAJWKH010000108.1 GCA_913042085.1 uncultured Gammaproteobacteria bacterium
TCTTGTGGCAGAGTACTGATGGACGCGGGTTCAATTCCCGCCGCCTCCACCATTAAGTGATATTATTAAAAATGTAATGACTCTAAAAGACTATCAAATTTTAATAAGATAACTATTAAAGGGGAAATTTATGTCTGGAATAACAAAACAAGATGGACCTGTAGCAGTAACGGGTGCTAGTGGATACATTGGGTCTAGAATAGTAGAAGATTTATTAGACCAAGGTTATGAGGTTCATGCTTGTGTAAGAGATGCGAGTAATGGCAAAAAGGTAGATCATCTTATTGAATTAGGAAAAAACGCCAATAATTGTGATGTGCATTTATTTGAAGGTGATCTTTTTGAAAAAGGAAGCTATGACGAAGCCTTTTCAGGTTGTGCAGCTGTAATTCATGCAGGTGCCACGGTAGGTTTTAACAGAGAAACTCCTCAAGAAGTATACGATGGTTGCTTCACGGAAAATGAACACGTAGTTGAATCTGTGAAGAAGTCTGGCAGTGTTAAACGCTTTGTATTTACTAGCTCTTTTGCTGCAGTGGCTCACCCAAGGCCCGAAGGTTATGTGTTTGATGAAAAGGATTGGTGTGGAGATAACGTTGAGGCTTATAAAGGGGCTTGGACTGAAGAAAATATCTCGAAAAATAGAGACATTGCCTACGCAATGGCAAAGGCTAATACCGAAAAGATGATATATAAAATGGCCGAAGCAGATGGAAGTTTTGAAGCTATATCAATTAACCCCTTGCATGTAGTAGGACCTTTGATGACCGAAAATCATAATCAGTTCTTTAGCTGGCAATTCTTCATCTGGCAATTATTACAAGGAAATAATTTTGGGCATTGGGATGGTAAGCAATTACGTGGAGATAGAATGCTATGGAATATGGTGGATGTAAGGGATGTAGCTAAAGCACATAGACTGGCCACGGAAAGTGAAAATGCAAACAACGGGTCAAGGTATATTCTTTCAGCTACGGATCAGTCAGGTGAAAAGTTTACTTGGCAACTGCAAGCAAAACTTAAAGAGTTATTTCCTGAAATAGAGAATATAGGTGGAGAAGAGATGGATAACGGCAAACCTTTAAAGGATACCTATGACTCGCCAAGATCCTATTGCACAAAAGCTATTAAAGACTTAGGAGTATCTACTTATTCTATTGAAGATACTTTAAAAGAGACTGGTGAGTCTTATATAAGAATAGGACTTCTTTAAGCTTATATACTGAAGGTTTGTCTAAGGCCTTCAATTACAAATTCGATAGCTAATGCCCCAAGCAATAAACCAAATGTTCTTCGTAAGGCCCCTAGAACAGATTTTGGTAACCTTTTAGCTATCTTGCCTGATGCCCATATACTTAGAGCATTAAGCACTAAAACTATAAAGATAGGACTAAATCCTATAATTTGATTTTCAATTGATGATCCAGACTTTTCAGATAACAACATAACTAAAGTTATAGCACCTGGTCCTGCCATAAGAGGTATAGCCAATGGAAACGTAGCAAGAGATGAAAGCTCCTCATCATCCATAGCTTCCTCGGCCGTCTCCTCTCTTCTTTTCTGCCTTTGGGAAAATACCATTTGATATGCAATAACCATCAAAAACATACCTCCAACAATTCTGAAAGAATTAATATTTATTCCCATAATTTGAAGTAAGGCACTTCCGAATAACCAAAATACCAGCAAAATTCCGAAGGCCGTTAAAGTGCTCCTCAAACATAAAGTAATTAAATCTTTTTTATTCAGCCCTTGAGTAAAGGTAGCAAAAATTGGCAATATAGTAATTGGGTCAATAGCTACGAAAATTAAGACGAAATTTTCTAAAAACAGATTTAACATTTTACTAAGGTCTACCTGCTCCTGGTACGTCTACTTCTACTATTTCTATCTTGCCTGATTTTTCTCTTAAAGCAGAATCAGGATCCACTCCTGAAGCATTAGAACTACAGATAAATAATGTCTTAAGATCGTCTCCGCCTAACATACAAGCATAAGCATTAGTTTCAACGGGTATTCTTTCTAATATCTCTCCACCTTCTTTTACTCTAATCACATCGGCCGTTGAAGGAGAAGCAACCCAGATAGCTCCTTCAGCATCTAAGCACATCCCAT
>CAJWKH010000109.1 GCA_913042085.1 uncultured Gammaproteobacteria bacterium
CCTCCAGAAGCTCCGTGAACATCTCTAACTTGAATGACTACTTGTCCAGTTTTCTTTATCGCTCTTTTAAATAGCTCTTGATGGCCGTCGTGCCATGGTTGCCACCTTCCTAACATTTGAACGGTAGGTTTTTTCCAATCAAACATTCTTCTTTATCTCTTCAGCTATATCATTATGATTATGATCGTTCCATTCTTTAATATGGAAATCTACCTTTTCAGGATTTTCAAATAATGCATTGGTGTCTTCGAATCTACCTTCTTCAATCGTATCCATCCAAATCAAAACATCGGCCGAAAATATATCCCTTGTTTCTTTAGTAGGGCAAACAAAATCACATATCACCATTCTTCCATGAGAAGATTCAAAATCAGCAATAGATTTCATTCTTAGACTCTGTCTTGTCCTAGCTTCTTCACTAAAATCCCAATCCCCGGCCATACTTCTCACTTTATCTGCATTAAACCAAGCTGCTTCCAGTAAAGGCTGCAATCTTTCAGCCAGATAAGTTTTTCCGCTGCCAGGTAATCCCATTACCAAAATCTTCATTTCTTTATGTTTTTTGTTAAATTATTGGAGCCTATTATGAACTTCTTTCTTATCCAGTCCATACTCTTCTAATGTATAAATGTGTTTTTCTTTATGTGTTTTAACACTTTTTTCTATATAAGATTCTGTTAACTCTTTATTTTTTTTATCAAAAGAGAAGTTAAATTTTGTATAAATATTCTCTATAGTCTTTGAAGGGTCATTTATAAAATCTTCATAATAGATATCCATATATTGATCATCATTTAAATTAGTCTTTTGTGCTTCATTCCTTTTCTTCGAATTCTCCCAAAAATCTAAGGTTCTTGACCCCAGTTCATTAAGATTTACGGAATCGGTAAAACCTTTCCTAACTTGAGAAGTTAAGCTGCAGATTGAAGGAATAGTTTCTACTGGATCACGATGTATGTGAATGAAACAAGCGTCGGGATATATAGATAGAATTTCGTCGAGATTGCCTAAGTGACTTGGGTCCTTAAGCAGCCAACGTTTTGGTTTGTATCTACTTTGAAGTACCTTAAGAAACCTTCTGTGCCACAAGTAGCTTGCTGTTCTATCAGAATCCTCTAAATAACTTAGATAAGAAGGGGTATTAGCCATATAAAAATATAATATACTCTTTAAGGCAAAGACTTTTATTAACAAACACTCTTCCGGACTTGTTGCCGTTATTGCATGCACATCATCCAATTTTGAAATAAATCTATTTTTAGAAAATAAAATAGATCTTGATCTCATTACTCTCATTTTTTCACTAAAAGATCCTTGTTTACACGATGGGAGTGGGTTCATCATTTCCCAAAATAGAGGGCTGCGGTGATCTGGATCTAAACTTAATAAGTTGAATAAAAAAGTTGTTCCTGATCTTGGCAATCCAATGACGAAAACCGGTCTTGATATAGTTTGATTTGGAAGGCTTCTAGACTTTTGAAAAATTTGACCTCTAACAGTAAGATGTTTCTTTATTTGATATTCAAAAGCCAACTTTCCAAAGTAAGTTAAATTAGCTTCATTATTTAAGGACTCTATAAGAACATTAAGAGGCTCTTCATAATCATCCTCTCCTAAGTCTAGATTTAGACCTTGAAGTAATTTATCGGCATTAAGGAGATTGCTCATCCTTGGAATTAAAACTTAGTTCCTCCAAGTATCTGAACGAGCTGGCATCGTTTTATCTGGATCTTCATACTTACCTGTGTATGCAATATGCTCTCCTTGTAATGAGATGCTTGTCGGTGTTCCATTCACCATCAATGGTTTATATTGAGTTTTCTTAGTAAAGCTTTGTAAATATTTATAAGACTCTCTGGAGTTCATTGCCCCTTTTGCTTCCGTTATATCAAGATTCTTAATTTTTCCTTCGCCATTAACAACGTAAGTGAAATTAATTTTAGTCTTTCCAGATTTTGCTCCTTCTGGCTTTTTAAAGACTTTAGAGACGTAAGCTGGAGTACAAAATAAGAGCTTACAAATTGCTGCGTCTGCCTTCTTCTCAACGGGCCACGCTTTCATAGCGCAAGTGCCATCATTGCAATCCAAACAAGT
>CAJWKH010000110.1 GCA_913042085.1 uncultured Gammaproteobacteria bacterium
AATGTAATCCCTATTAAAAAAGAAGCGAAGTAACTAATAAAATAGTTGCATTTTTTAGTTTCTATTCTGGTTGTTTATAAAGAAACTAAACATAAAATAATGAAAACCTAAGGATGGGTTACAGAGAGTGAGTCTTTATTTGATTTCACCTACCTTCCCAGGAGTTAATCTCAGGGCTAAGGCTTACTCTCTACTCGTTAAACATAGCAGTTCTTCCTCCATCAACCACTATATCCTGGCAGGAAACAAAGCTTCCTGCATCGCTGGCTAGATATAAAGCAGCTTCAGCAATGTCTACAGCCAATCCTGATCGATTAAGAGGAACGGCCTTTGCTAGATTGCCCTTTAACTTTTCAAGCTTTTTATCGTTTTCTTCAGCAGATAGGGTATTGGCTCTTTGTGAACCTCCCCAGAATATTGGTGTAGCTATTGCACCTGGAGAAATTGAATTAACTCTGATATTGTCCGGACCTAATTCTACTCCTGACATTCTAGTGTAGTGTGTAACACCTGCTTTTAAAGCTGCATACAAAGGATCTCCTTGTCTATACCTTATTCCTGCAATACTTGAATTGTTAATAATGCAACCACCACCATTTTGTCTCATAGGTTCTATAGCATATTTGGTTCCAAGAATTACACTTGCAAGTAATAAGTGAACTCCGTAATCAATATCTTTTTGAGTTACTTTTTCTATACCTGCTCCAACAGGACCTCCTGCGTTATTGAACAAGATATCTAATTTACCAAATTGATTAACCGTTTCTTTTATGGAGTTTTCTATATCTTCTTCCTTAGTTACGTCTGAAAGAAGGTATTGAGAATTTTTACCCAGCTCTTCACTAAGTATCTGTCCTTTTTCTTCTGATCGCCCTGAAATAACAACTTTGGCACCTTCTTGGATAAACAGCCTAGCGGTCTCAGCTCCTATTCCGCTTGTTCCACCGGTTATTAGTGCTACTTTATTATCTAATCTTTTGGTCATATTCATTCCTTATTTAAGCATTTATAGGTTGCATTGATTAACTCTAGTGATCTTCCGTCAGCAGCAAAATTATTTTTCATTTGATTCATCACGTAAGAAACCCCAATATTGTTTTCAGGATCACCAAAGGCACATGAGCCTCCCCATCCAGAGTGCCCGAAAGATCCTTCAATAGGACCATAAATAACTTTGTGCATATTCATAATGAATCCAGCACCCCATCTAGTTACTACATCTAAAACTAAATCTCTGTTGGTTATTCTTTCTTTAGTCATCTTGGTAATTGTTTCTTCATTAAGTATTTTTAATGAAGGGTCATTAGACACAACCAAACTATATAGCTTAGCTAAACCCGAAGCACAGCCTTGTCCATTTGCTGAAGGAATCTCTGCTGCTCTCCAGTCTCTTGAGTTTTGAAGATTTATTAAATTAGGACCTCTTCTGACAGCTCTTTTAGCATCGTTAATTTCTGCAGGTTCTTCTGATTGATTCTCTTCTTTAGGGAAGGGCACCATCTCCACAACTCTTTTTTCTTCAGTTTCAGGAAGTCCAATAAAAAAGTCTATTTCATTAGGATTACCGATTTCATCTGCATAAAAGGTACCTAGAGTTTTACCGGTAACTCTTATGATTAATTCTGAAGTTAGCCATCCATAAGTCATAGAATGATAGCCGGAAGCCGTTCCAGGTTCCCATATAGGTTTCATGGCAGCTAACTCTTCTGCCATAGTTTTCTGGCTGTAATAATCTTGAACCTCGTTGGTAGCAGAACCGCATATACCAGATTGATGAGATAGTAGCATCTCTACGGTTATGTCTTCTTTACCATTACACCCAAATTCAGGCCAATAATGAGATACTTTTTCTTCGTAATCTAAGAGTCCTTTTTCTACAGCTAAAGCACAAGTTATAGCAGCTACACCTTTTGTTGTAGACCATACAGTCGCTAAGCTATCTTGTTCCCAAGTTTTAGTTTTTTGCTTATCGGTATAACCTCCCCAAATGTCTACTATTGCTTTACCGTCTTTATAAACTGCAAAAGAAGAGCCAACTTCTCGACCTGAAGAGTGAAGAGACTCAAATAATTCTT